>JAZOQD010000040.1:0-20808 GCA_045655925.1 Acutalibacteraceae bacterium
AGGTAAGATAAATAATCTGCCTTTCTTCTGCCAACTTTTTAAGCAATTCCATAGCATTAGTAAGCCTTGTATCATCAAGGTTTACAAAGGGGTCATCTAAAATAAGCATAGGGGATTCGCCGTCATAAAGAGCATCGGCCAAGGATAATCTCATGCAAATATTAAGCACATCCTTATAGCCGGAGCTGAAATAATCTTTATCTCTTGCGGCACCCTCGCGCGATAACTCAAGAGATAGCGAATCATCGAGTAGCATTTCACCGACGTCCTCACCGTAAACCAACTTGGAATACTCCTTCATTCTATCTCTCATAACCGTTAAATAGCGCGATGAAAGGTTAGTTTTTGCCTGTTTCAGAAGCTCGATTGTTTTATCTATCGCAAAAAGACGCTCATTTGAAGTATCTATCTCAGATTTTATAGCCTCAAGTTCTGCTTGCAGGTCAGGAAGCTCCAAGGCTATGGCCTCATAAGAGTTGATTCTCGCATCATATTCTGAAATACGATTAGAAAGCTCATCTATTTCCTTTAAAGCCTGCTTTTCCTCATTGATAAGCTCCTCGCGCGATTTTTCGCTAACGATTACTACAGCCTCGTTTTTAGGAATAGCCTCGAGCTTCTCTCTTTTACTGTTAAGCTCATCATTAAGCTTCAATAAGGTCAATTTATCGTTTTTAATGTTCTGAATAACTTCAACTGTTTTTAAAACTGTCTCGCCCAGCACCGATATAAAGAACTCATCAATTAAGTTCTTTTCGCAGTCTGCCGCCGATTTATTAGTTTTTATTTCGGCAAGCCTTGCATTCTCCTCACTGCTCAGGCGCTCAATTTCCCTCGCCTCATAAATAACCGCTTCAAGCTCTTTTAAGGAAATTTGAGGGTTTAACGAAAGTGCTTCTAAGCGGGCCTCAATCTCCTGCTCCATTAAGGCGGTTTTTGCTGAATTTTTTGCATATTCCTTAGCTTCTGATGAACTGATGCCACCACCGGCAATCATGCCTTTAAGCAGTAAAAATCCGCCTGCCATAGCAGCGATAAGACCTAAAACAAGTAAAATTATTCCCAAAATAAGAGAATAGAAAATACCTGCAACACCAACACCAACCAGCGCCGCTGCCAAAATTAGCATTATAATTGGCAACTTGCTTTTTTTGTTGTTAAGGTTGGGATTTGCCCCGTGCAATGCCGCTTTACAAACAGCAATTTCATTTAAAGCTTCCTTTATTTTTATAAGCTCATCAACGTTTAAATTTGCCGAATACTTTTGCTTAAGGCTATCAAGCTTTAAGGCATCTGCCGTTTGACCCTCTAAAACCTTAATTTTGCTCATTATCCCGTCAAAAGCATAGGCACGATTTGATATTTCATCAATTTTTGCTTCTTCGGGGAAACCATTTTTATATTTATTGTTCAGTTCGTTGATTGAACTTTCTATTACGCTGATTTCGGCTGTAATTTCGTCTCTGCGTTTGTTTTCTGCAATAATTGCATCATTTGAAGCTGCTGCTGCAATCTGCTTTCTTAAAGCATCAAGCTTTATTGAAAGCTCAGTATTCTTTGCCGCACAATCTGCCTTTAACTGTTCTAATTTTAACAAGGCTTCGTTTGCATTTTTTGCTTCGCCGATTTTTCTCTCGGTTTCGCTATATTTGCTCTCTAAATCTGCAATAAAACCCTTGTTACCTCTTTGGGCGGCATAATAGGTTCTTCTTGTGTTGAGCTTCTTTATAGCCTCATCAAAATTGCCAAGGTCGTTGCTATCCTCTAAAAGACCGGTAAGCTTTGCAGAAAGCGAGGTTGTCATAGATAAATCCAACTGCATCTGCGGCATATAAACGCTTTTTTCCAGACCTTCTGCGTTTATTCCAAAAAGCTCCTCGCCGATATTCTCTGAAAAATCATTAGACTCGGTTCCTTTATCCAAATCTAAAAGGCGGAAGGTATCGTCCTTTGGTCTTGCGCCAAAGAATCTCTCAATGCGGTATTTTCTGCCGCCTGCCTCAAAATCAAGGCTTCCGCCAAAAGCACCCTGCTGCCAAGGAAAATATTTCTTTCGCTCATTATCCTTAAGGCTCTGATGATTGCTTCCCGAAAATGAATAAAACATCGCCTTTATAAAAGCGGCAAGGGTTGATTTTCCAAACCCGTTTTCTTCTTTGATAGTGTTAAGCCCATCAGAAAAGTTGACAGAATAGTTTTCTAAGGTGCCAAAATTTTTAACATTAACTGATAAAAGCTTCATTTACAGCACCTCCATTGAGCTAAGTGCCGCAATTCCGCATTCTATAACGCGGTCGCGTTCTTTTTCGGCCATATTGCTTTCAAGGCAAAGTCTTATAAACTCGCCCTTTAAAGAAATATCATTTTTAAAATCATCGGGATTTATGGCAATTCTCGTTTTATCCGCAACCTTTGAGAAGAAAAATTTGCGGTCAAGAACCTCTTTTATAAGCCCTAAATCCTTTCTTGCATTAAACGGAATATTGCCCGCTAAAACAACCTTAACCATTGCGGTTTCATTTATATTCTCAACCGATTGCTCAACCTTTTTCAAGATTTCTGCAGCATTATCAAGACCCGAAATATCAACAGTAACGGTTAATATATCGCGGTGTGAGGTCTTAATAAACTCCTTGTCAAACCCATTTTCATCAATATTTAAAACTATAAAGCCCTTATCTCCGCACTCATCAAAACCTCTGCCCTCTAAGCAGCCCGAATAGCACCATTTTCCGCGCTTATCAATTTCGCCCTCGGAATATGAATGATAATGGCCCAACGCCAAATAATCAATACCTTTGTTGGCAAGTTCCTTTATATTTATAAGGTCTTCGCCGAATGAGGTTGAAATGCCACCATGCATAGTTACAATGTTAAATTTATCAGAATCAAGCAACAAGCCTCTATAAATACTCATATAGTTATCGCCAGTAAGTTCTGCGCCTGATATAACAACATTTCCGTAAGAAAAGCTTGTCCATTCATTTGAAAAGAACTTCAGATTCTTTGGAACATCATGTGATAAAAGGTTTTTCCCGTTATCATGATTTCCCGCAAGATACAAGAACTCAACACCGCTTGCCTCTTTTATTTTACCTAAAACAGCTTCGGCAGTATTGCTTGAAATTCGGCTTGTATCAAAGAGGTCACCCGCAATTATAACTGCGGTCACATTATTGTTTACAGCATAATCAATCATCTCTAAAAACGAAAGCAAAAGCTCACTTTTGCGCTTGCTTGAAGCCTTAGCGGGCAAATTTGATTCCATTTTTGAATCGAGATGAATATCGGCAGTATGAATTATCTTCATTTTTTACTCCCTAGAAAATTACTTAATATTTTTTTGGCAAATCTCATTTAAACAGCATCTTTCGCAAAATGCTTTTCTTGCGGTGCAAACCGCCCTGCCGTGAAGCACGGCGCGGTGACAAAACGCGTTTGATTCTAAAGGCGGCAATATATCCCGCATCGCATTTTCAACCTTTAAGGGATCGGTTGTGTTAACAAAACCCAAACGGTTGCACAAGCGGATAAAATGAGTATCGGTAACAACTGCAGGCTTATTATAAATATCGCCAACAACTAAATTTGCGGTTTTTCTGCCAACACCGGGCAGCTTTGTCAGCTCTTCAATAGTATCAGGGACCTTGCCTTCATAGTCAGAGCATAGCATTTTAGCAATGCCGATAAGGTCCTTTGCCTTGGTCTTATAAAGACCGCAGGTTTTTATAAGCTCTTCAACTTCGTCAAGCTCTGCTACTGCCATATCTGCGGCGGTTGGAAATCTTTTAAAAAGTGCGGGAGTTACGATATTGACTCTCGCATCGGTGCATTGTGCCGAAAGACGCGTTGCTATAAGAAGCTGAAAAGCATCGCTATAATCTAAAGAGCAAATAGCATCGGGGTATTCTGCTTTAAAAAGCTCAACCGCTTTTTCTGCTATCGCCTTTTTATCATTTGTTTTCAAAATTATCTCTCCATAAAAAAAGCATTAGGGAGCCCATTTGATTCTGAAGCCTGTTCCCCATTTTGAAGTATCAAGAGTTCCCTTTTCCTTGCGAATGGTAACGGTTTTTAAATATGAGCAGGAGTCAAACAACCCCTCTCCTGCCGACTTTACTGTTGACGGAATGGTTATATATTTCAACTTCAAGCAGGAGGAAAATGCTTCCTTGCCCAAGGTCTCTATTCCATCATTAAGCTTGATATTTGATAGGCTGATGCAGTTTGAAAGTGCACCCTCATCCAAGATTTTAAGGCTCAAAGGAAAATTGATTTTATTAAGTCTGATACACTGAGAGAAAGCATAAGTGCCAACCGTTTGTAAGCCCTCGGGCAGTTTTATTTCCAAGAGGCTCTCGCAGTCATAAAATGCTTTTGCACCTATCGTTTTAACCGTTGCAGGTATTTCAAATGCCGCGAGATTTTTGCAACCTGAGAATAATTCCTCGGGTATTGCGGTAAGATTTTGCGGCAATATTGCAGTTAAAAGCAATTCGCAACCTATAAAGCAGCCTTCAATATTTTCAACCGATTGCGGAATTGTAATTTCGGTTATAACGGTTTCTCTAAAGGCACCTTTTTTAATGGTTTCAAGTCCGTCATTAAGGGTTATGGTGGCTAACGAATGACAAAGGCCAAATGCGTTTTCACCAATAAATTTAAGCCCCTTGCCTGCCTCGAGTCCTGTGATTGAACGGCAGGCCTCAAAAGCTTTGTTGCCAATATGCTCAACCGAATCGGGCAACTTTATATATGTAAGCTTTTCACAGCCCGAAAACGCCTCATCATCGATTTTTTTAAGCGAGGCATCAAATTCAACATCACCTAATTCCTTGCAACCGAAAAATGCCGATTTGCCTATTGTTTCAAGCGTGTCAGGCAGTTTGACGAATTTCAGTTCTCTGCAACGGTAAAACATATTATCGGGCAGATTTTTAAGATTGCTCGGCAATGTAACACTTTCGAGCGCGGTGCAGAAGCTAAAGGCATCCTTCCCTATTTCTGTAAGCGACTGCGGAAACTTAACTTCTTTTAGTCTGATACTGTTGCTGAACGCCTCGTTACCCAACTTAACATACCCCTCAGGGATATTGACAGAGGTTATATTTGTATTTCCAAAAAATGCGCGGTCAGCAACAACGGTTACCGCCTGCTCGTCAAAGGTAGTGGGCAACGAAACATTACCACCGTTGCCGATATAACCGATAATCTCAACGCGGTCCTCATAAATCCCGTATTTAAAATTGCCGTCATTCTCCTCTGATATCATTTCTCCCTTTTCTCTACAACCCGAAAGGCAAGAAAAACACAAAACAAGAGCAATAACAAGTGCAATATAAGGCTTTAATGAAATTTTCATTTTGAACCTCCGCGAAAAGTCTATATATAAATAGTATATCATATATAAATTAAATTTTATATAGGTTTTTAATAAAAAAATCCGCAGAAGTTTTTAACCTCTGCGGATAGCTTTAATTATTTAAAAAACAAAGGAAGCGGCTCTAAGAAAACGATATCATCGCGGTTTGCGGCATCGCCCTCAGCGAGAACGGCGCAGCAATCGGAAATGATTCCTCCTGCGTTTTTGATGAGGGTTTTCATAGCATCAAGAGATTCGCCGGTGCTGATAACATCGTCAACGATAAGAACTTTTTTGCCATCAAGCAGCTTAACCTCATCCTGACCTAAGTAAAGATGCTGTTCATGCTGGGTTGTAATAGAGGTTACATTTACGGAAATAGGGTCCTTCATATAAACCTTGGTGCCTTTTCTTGCAACAACATACGGCTTGCCTGATTGACGCGAAAGCTCATAAGCCAAAGGAATGCTCTTTGCCTCGGGAGTTGCGATAACATCAAACTCGCCAACCTTTTTAATAAGCTCTGCCGCTGCGGCTACGGTAAGCTCAACATCGCCAAAAATAATAAACGCAGCGATATCAAGATGCTCGTTAACACTGCAAAGCGGCAACTGACGCTTTAAACCTGCAATGTTCATTTCATAAAAATTACTCATATTTATTTCCCCCAATATGTAATTTCAAAAATCATAATCAACCCGGAGGCCAAGCAAGATTGCGGCGAGCAAGCAAATGGAAATGGATATGCCCAACCGTCTGACCGCCATCCTCCCCGCAGTTGTTAACAACGCGGTATCCGTTTTCTAAATTCTGCTCTTTTGCGATTACAGCAATTGCCTCAAAAACCTTTGCTATTAAAGCACTGTTATCATTATTTATTTCGTTTGCCGATGCAATATGTTGCTTTGGAATAACTATTGCATGAAAAGGTGCCTTAGGGTCAATATCCTCAAAAGCATATACATATTCATCTTCATAAATTTTGGTTGAAGGAATCTGCCCTGCCACTATTTTACAAAACAAACAGTCCATATTTTTAACTCCTAACCAATAATTTCTTTAATTGCCTGCTCAGCAAAATCGATTGCCTCTTTCGCCTTTGAGGAATCCTTTGCACCTGCCATAGCAAAATCAGATTTTCCGCCGCCTTTGCCGCCTGCTACTGCTGCAACAGCAGAAACAAGCTTGCCCGACATTATACCTGCGCTCTGGGCGTCTTTACCCGCAGTAACTGCGAAAGTTACAGACTCACCCTTGACATCAGCAAATACTGCAACGGCAGAAGGCACTTTATCACGGATTTTATCAGCCATGCTGCGAAGAGTATCACTACCTGCATTCTCAAATACCTGAGCAATAAGCTTAACTTTGCCTAAATCCTTTGCGCTAGAAATAAGTTCATCAACTCTGAAACCGGCAAGTTTAGAGTTAAGAATTTCAATTTCTTTTGCGCTTGCTTTTAATTCAGCAGCAAGTTGTTCGCATTTAGCGGTTAACTCGTTAGGGTTATTAAGCTTTAATGCAGCAGCGGCCGAGTTAATATCCTCGTTCATTTTAAGAGTAAGTTCATACACGCCGCGGCCGGTTACAGCCTCAATTCTTCTGACACCCGAAGCTACCGAGGATTCAGAAACAATTTTGAAAAGACCTAATTTTGCGGTATTGCCAATATGGGTTCCGCCGCAAAGCTCAACCGAGAAGCCGGGAACATTAACAACTCTGACAACATCACCGTATTTCTCGCCAAACAGAGCCATTGCGCCAAGCGCCTTTGCTTCGTCAATAGGCATTTCCTTATTTTCAACATCAATAGCATCGAAAATAGCCTCGTTAACGAGAGCCTCAACGGTTCTTAACTCGTCAGAAGTAAGAGCCGAGAAATGAGTAAAGTCAAAACGGACGGCGGTATCGTTTACCAACTGACCTGCCTGCTCAACATGGGTTCCAAGAACCTTTCTTAAAGCTGCCTGCAACAAGTGAGCAGCAGTATGATTACGGCGGATAGCGGTTCTGCGCTGGACATCGACGGTAACATTAACCTTATCGCCAACCGAGATAGCATCACCAACATCAACATAATGCATAAAGATTCCGCTTGCGTTTTTCTTAACATCCTCTACAACCGATGCGCCGATAACACCCATATCGCCGACCTGACCGCCGCTTTCTGCATAAAGAACGGTTTTATCAAGCACAACGATAGCCTTTACATCCTCAGCCGACTCAACCTGCTCGCCGTCAACAACAATAGCCTTAACGGTTGCTTCACAAATATCATCAGAGTAGCCTAAAAATTCGGTTGCATCAATTCCATCAAACGAAAGCTCGCCACTCTTCCAACTTTCGCCGTCAGCCGCTTTGCGAGCACCACGGGCACGGTCCTTCTGTTCCTTCATCAAGCGCTGGAACTCATCCTCATCAACCGTCCAACCCTTTTCCTCAAGGATATCTTTAGTTAAATCAATGGGGAAACCATAGGTATCATTGAGCTTGAATGCATCTGCACCCGAAAGCACCTTTTTATCTCCCACTGCAGTAATATCCTCAAGCATTTTAAGACCTAAATCAATAGTCTTGCCGAAGTTTTCTTCCTCAACCGAGATAATCTTTTTGATATAATCGGCTTTTTCAAGAACCTCGGGATAAGCATCCTTATTCTCACCGATAACCTTATCGCAGATATCGCAAAGGAACATTCTGTTGATTCCAAGCAATTTTCCATGACGTGCGGCACGGCGGAGCAAACGACGGAGAACATAGCCTCTGCCCTCATTCGAAGGCATAACGCCATCGCAAATCATAAAGGTTGCGCCGCGAACATGATCGGTAACAACACGGATTGAAACATCATTCTTAGCATCCTTGCCATATTCTTTACCCGAGATTGCGCAAACCTCATTGAGAATATTGCGAACGGTATCAACCTCAAAGAGATTATCAACGCCCTGCATAACACAAGCCAAGCGTTCAAGGCCCATACCTGTATCAATATTTTTATGTTTAAGCTCGGTATAGTTTCCGTTACCGTCATTATTAAACTGAGAGAAAACGTTGTTCCAGATTTCCATATATCTGTCACAATCGCAGCCAGGCTTGCAATCAGGCTTACCGCAACCATATTTAATGCCACGGTCAAAATAAATCTCAGAGCAGGGGCCGCAAGGACCTGAACCATGCTCCCAGAAGTTATCAGCCTTGCCTAAACGAACAACATGCTCTTTAGGAACACCGATTTTATTAACCCAGATATCGTAGGCCTCATCGTCCTGCTCATAGATTGAGGGCCAAAGCAATTCCTCTGGAATCTCAAGATCCTTAGTTAAAAATTCCCAAGCCCATTCAATTGCCTCGTTTTTAAAATAATCGCCGAACGAGAAGTTGCCGAGCATTTCAAAATATGTGCCATGACGGGCGGTATGTCCAACTCTTTCAAGGTCAGGCGTTCTGATACATTTCTGACATGTGGTAACGCGGTTACGCGGAGGGGTTACCTCCCCTGTGAAATACTTTTTCATCGGCGCCATACCCGAGTTTATAAGTAAAAGAGATTTATCGTTATTCGGAACGAGCGAAAAACTGCCTAAACGCAGATGGCCCTTGCTCTCGAAAAACGAGAGATACCTTTCTCTTAAAGTGTTTAATGACATCCATTTCATAAAGAAAAAACTCCTATCGTCCGCTTTTTGCGGCATTTGTCCAAAGTCTATATAATTATACTATTTTTATAATGTTTTGTCAACGAATATTGGCACTAAAATAAAAAAGCCGCAAGTGTTTTTTACTTGCGACTTTTTGTTGCTTTTTAGCCGAACCTTGCGCCCTTTAAGCCGTCATCAACCTTATCCCAAACATCAGAAGACAGACTGTGCGATAAAAACCAATCATATAATTCTTTTGTTTTATATGCAGGAGTCCAAGCATCATGGGTTGTGCCCTCATAAAGAGTTAATTTTGCATTACCGCCATGCTTATTAACGCGCTCAACAAGGTTTATGCTTTCGGTTACTGAAACAACGGGGTCCATAGTTCCGTGGAAAGCCCAGACAGGAACGTTTTTAAGATGCATGGCATGGAAGCACATACCGCCGCCGCAAACAGGAGCAATAGCGGCAAAAAGATGCGGCTTGCACATTGCAAGTGACCAGGTTGCATATCCACCCATTGAAGCACCTGTTAAATAAAATCTTGTTTTATCAACAAAGGGTAACTCGATTATATATTCCGAGAATTCCTCTAACCTCTCCCAACAGTCAAGCCATAAGGTTTCAGTTATGCATAGTGGTGTGAAAATAACGAATGGTAGGTTCATCGGGGTTGTGATTTTAAAAAACACATGATTTCTGAGCTTTTCGGTTGTATCCCCTCTTGTTCCTGTTCCATGTAAAAACATTAAAGCAGGATAGGTTTTTGATTCATCAAAGCCCTCTGGGTATTTTATTAAATATTTTATTCCTTTAAATTCTTTCTCTTCAAAGATCATAACATCACTTCCCTTAAGGGTGATTATACTCCTCAAAAGTTTAAGTGTCAATCAATATCCCTCACCATTTAAGCGTTCTGTAACCTCTTTAAATATTGGTGCACAATCATATGAGCCTGAGCGAACGTCCTCCTTTAAAATGACTATAACATAGTCGGTATTCTGACCCTCATAAAAGCCGCAAAACCAACCGTTCAATATATTTCGGCCGTCTTTTATCCAACCAGTTTGTGCCGTTCCTGTTTTTCCACCCGCCGAGATACCTTCGCTGTAAGCGGCATTTCCCGTTCCTTCCTTAAGGGTATTTTTAAGATATTCTTTCAGGCTCTGAGCGGTGTCGGCATTTATTGCCAAAGTAGGCGGCAGGGACTCGCTAGGAGCATAAACTCCGTTTTTAGAAATGCCCTCAATTATGCTCGGCATATAGTATTTTCCGTTGTTTACTATAGCGCAATACATAAGCGAAATCGCGACAGGAGATAGCATTAAATCCCCCTGCCCTATTGATAAATTTATAAGTGCCGCAGGTGATGCCAAAAGCGCCTCTTTACCGGGAAATGAGCCTGCCGAAGATATTATTCCGCTTCCTAAATCGAGCGGTTTTGAGAACCTGAAGCTTTCCGCAGTTTTAAATACAGTTTCGCCCCCAAGTCTTAACCCTAGAGTATAAAAATAGGTGTTGCAGGATTCTGCTATTGCTGATTTTAAATCCAATACAGAATGTCCGCCGCTTTTATGGCATTTAAAATTTAACCCCGAATGTTCAAAAGCACCGCTACAATTATATTGATAATCGGCCTTGCCGTTTTCAATAGCTGCGGCGGCAAGGCAAGGTTTAAAAACCGAGCCGACATTATAAGAATAAAGTGCCCTGTTTATAAGCGGCGCCGATTCATCATTTAAAGCACTTGCTATATCGTAAGGGTTATAATCAGGGCGGCTTACGGTTGCTTTGATTTTGCCGTTTTCAGCGTCTATTATAACTGCCGCACCCGACTCAACTACCGACATTGCATTTTCTAAAATTATTTGTATTTCTTTGTCAACAGTTAATTTCACAAAGGTATCTGGTTGTCCGTAATCAATGCTATATCCGGCACCCGACAGCATTCTTCCCGTTGAATCGATTTCATAGGAAACGCTAATCGCATTATCGCTTTTAAGAATGCTGTTCATTCCTTTTTCAAGCCCTGAAACGCCGTTGTTGGAGCTATCAGTATATCCAATAATATGAGTTAAAGTTCCACTATACCTTTTAGGGATTTCTATAGATACTGCGCCCTCGGTTTCTTTCTTATACGCTTTATTAACCCTGACTGCGTTTCCGTTTTTGAGTTTGTTAAGTGCGGTCGTAAGCTCATCTCCCGTCAGCAACTCTGATAGCACCATAGGGCCTTGTTCGTTAGGGAAAACGAGCGTTACACTCTCTAATATTTCATCGGTAAGCGGACGGCCGAAGCAATCTAAAATGCTTCCCCGCCTTTGTGAGATAACGACCTTTCTTTTTGATTGGTTCAAGCCTGCCGCCATAAGTTTTTCATCGGTTGCAACCGTTGCAACCCTTATTCCGCAAAACAGCATTAAGGTTAAAGTTGCAATAAAGCCTGCAACCGCTCTTTTAAAAAATGAAGACATAAAAAATCACCGCTTTTATTTTGAAACTAAAAGCGGTGGTTTAATCATATTATTCTGATTTCATTCTTAATAATGAGCCTGTTTTAATCGGCCTTTCAAACGGAATCTTAACCGTCATCGTGGGATGCGGCGCCGATTCAATCTCATTGTTATCCTTATCAAACATTTTATCTGCTTTTATTATAAACGGCTCGGCTTTAGGTTCAAGACAATCAAGCTCCTGACCCTTTAAGAACTTGTTTTTGAGTTCTAAATGCACATTGCCGTTTTCATATCCCGTTACAATTCCTGCAACCGAATAATCTCTGACATAACCTGCCGACTGATAGGTCTGCGATCTTTCGGGTCTTCCATAATAAAAGCCGGTTGAATAATTTCTATGGCTGATTTTGGAGAGCTCGTCCATAACCCAATCGGGAGTCTTGGAATCAGGGTCTTTTAAATATGCATCAATAGCGCCCCTGTAAGCGTTTGCAGTAACGGCGGTATAATAATGCGATTTTGCTCTACCCTCTATCTTAAAGCTGTAAACTCCGGCATCGCAAAGGTCTCTTATATGCTCCGCCATACATAAATCATCAGCATTAAGGATATAGGTTCCCTTATCGGTTTCGGTTATATCAAAATACTGTCCGGGACGAGTCTGCTCAACTAATGAATAACTCCAACGGCAAGACTGCGCGCAGTCACCGCGGTTAGCATCTCTCCCTGTCATATAAGAAGACAAAAGACATCTTGCAGAGAACGAAACGCACATAGCACCATGAACAAAAGCTTCAATATCAAGTTCTTTAGGAGTTTTTGCTCTTATCTCAGCAATTTCCTCTAGTGACAGTTCTCTTGCAACCACTATCCTCTTTGCGCCCATATCATAAAAGGCGTTTGCGGTAACATAATTCACTATGCCTGACTGCACCGAAACATGAAGCTCGGCTTTGGGAGCATATTTTTTAACAAGTCCCATTGTGCCTATATCAGAGGCAATAATTCCGTCTGCGCCCATATCATTCAGCATCTCTAAAAATGCAGGAAGTCTCGGCATTTCCTCATTATGCGGCAAGGTATTGCAGGTTATAAAAACCTTGGCATTATTCTTATGAGCATATTCAATTCCGAGCTTTAAATCCTCTTCGCCAAAGTTGGTTGCGGCAGTTCGCATACCAAATTCCTCGCCTGCAAGATAAACCGCATCGGCGCCGAAATCAACCGCTGCTTTAAGTCTTACTAAATCACCTGCAGGGCAAAGAAGTTCGGGCTTTTTTATAGTTTTTTCAAATTCCATTATGATGCCCAAAGTCCGTTTCTTTTGAGTTGATTGATAATTGATTTATGACCGCTATAATCCTCGTTATAATAATATTTCATATTCTTATCAGTAACGAAATAATAAGCATTGCAAGCCGCATCGGGATTGAGCGCCGCCTTGATAGAATCAATGCTCGGCGAACAATATGCACCCGGCGCTAAGCCTACCGCCTTATAGGTATCATAAAAATCTTTGTTATATTTGTAGTTCTTGGTTGGGTCAGACTGAAGATACGCTCTGTCGCCCCAGTCTTCTATTCTATTCCAGAAAACTGCCGAAACCTTTTGCTTATCAGCATAATCGGCGTTACTTGCCTCAAGCTCGATAACCGAAGCCATTGTTAAAATATCGTGAATTGATTTGTTCTGTGCCTTTGCAGCCTCATAAATTCCGTTTTCCTTTAACTGCTTATCAAGCTCACCGAGTATTTTATTGATAACAGCTCTTATGCCTTCCTCATCCTCGGCAATATAGAAACGATAGGTTTCAGGATACAGGTAACCCTCTAATCTATAATGAACACCAAATGACTCGGTTTTCACAGTATCCATAAACTCATAGTTATAAAGTGATTTACTCGCCTTATTTATCTCCGCTTTAAAGTCGCTCGCTTTGCAAACGCCTGCTTCTTCAAGTCTTTTTGCAATATCATCAACAGTAACTCTCGGAGGAATTAAAACATTAACCTCCTCCTTTTTAGCACCCTGCTCAGTTAAAGCTTCCGCTATATCCTCATAGCTATCCTGCTTGCAGAAATAATAAACTCCGTATTGGAACTTTGAATCGTGACCACTGGCTTTAGCATAAACGCGGAAAAAGAGCGAGCTTTTGATAACTCCCTGCTTTTCAAGCAATTTTGCAACCTGCCCTGCCGATGAACCTTTTTCAACAACTATTTCTCTTTGCTCGGTGGCATCGCTTGCAAGGCTGACTCCAAGATAGTCACTGCCTAAAAACAACAAAACTGCCGCCGCAGAAATAGCAATAACCAAGATTGCCGCCATCCATATAACCGATTTTAAGCAGCCGCTTCCTGCCGATTGCTTTTTCTTTTTGCGAACAGGACGATTTTTGGTTCTATCTTCCTCTTCGGGCATTTCATCATTTATAAAAAAATCTTTTCCAAGAATAAAATCATCAGATAAATTTGAATGGTCAAGGTCGCTTTCGGCCTCAATCGGAGTATTTATATTCTTATCTTCCATTTTTCCATTCCTTTCTAAAGATTGAACCTTTATCTGTTTTGAAACCTTCCTCTTGTTTGCCTTCGCTTGTTTGAAACCGTCTTTATAGCTTTTTCGGTAACGATAACATCAACCGGTCTGTCAAATCTGCCGTGATACATATGCCTTCTTAAATTATAGGAATAGCACATACCGACACATGCACCCGTAAACCTCGATAAGTAACGGTCATAATACCCTTTGCCATAGCCCAATCTATAACCCGAATAATCAAGTGCCAATGCAGGCAACAGCATTAAGCAACCCTCAAAATCCTCAACGATAGGCAGGGTTTCTTCCGGCTCTAAAACTCCAAATGTTCCCGGTTTCAACTGCTCTATAGAGTCAATATAATGAAACTCCATAAATCTTGTATCGGGAATGCATCGCGGAACGGCAACCTTTTTGCCATCCTTTAAAGCACCTTCTATTATCTTAAAAGTATCAACCTCAATAGCGGTGGATACATATATAAGCAGCGTTTTAGCCGAACGATACTGATAAAGGCGGAAAACGTTTCTCATAACACCACTATCCAATTCCGCTTTTTCATGCATCGGCAATTCTTTTCGCCATTGCTTTATTGAGGCTCTCAGCTCGTTCTTATACTGTCTTATATCTATCGGTCGCATATCATTGCGCCTTTAAGGTGATTTGCTTCACCCTCGCCTTTTACATATTTAACTATTTCAAGGCCGAATTTTAAAGCAACTCCTGCGCCCATTGCAGTAATAATATTACCGTCAGTAACAACTGAAGCATTTTGAACCTTTGCTTCTAACAACTGTTCCTCAAAGCCCGGGAAGCAGGTAGCCTTTTTATCCTTTAACAAGCCTTTATGGCCCAATATTGAGGGTGCGGCACAAATAGCGGCTATCAATAGGCCGTTATCATTTGCATATTCAATAAATTTAGAAACCGAAGTGGCTTTTTCTAAATTAAGGGTTCCCGGCATACCTCCCGGAAGAATAATTCCCTCAACATCGCTATCGGGACCGACTTCACAATCAATAACATCACAAACAACAGGAATACCGTGGGCACCTGTTATAACCTTTGCACCGACTCCGACAGTATAAACCTCAAGGTCTGCTCTTCTCATTATATCGAGAGGAGCAATAGCCTCGGTTTCCTCAAAGCCGTCTGCCAAAAATAAGTAATACATCTGTTACTCCTAAAATTTTACAATATCGATTTTACAAAGCTCATTATTTCGTTCGAAATATCCTCTATGGTTCTGGGTTCGCCGTTTTTTGAGCAGTCAATTATATTCCAACCGCATTTTTTAGCCGCAAAGGAAGCGGCGGCGCGGCATTTAGCCAAATATTCCTTATCTTTTTCGTGAATATCGCGTTTTGACTCATCGCCCTTATAGCGCGATGTCATCATTTTTGAGGCAACCTCAAGCGGCATATCAAGGAAGATTACCATATCAGGACGAGGAATTGCGGTTCTTTCATATTCGGTTTCATATAACCAACCTAAATACTCTTCCCATTTATCCTCGGGCAGCTTTGCCATCTGATGATAGGCATTTGATTCAACATATCTTCCCGAAACTACTATTCCGCCGTTGTTGTAATAATCTGACCAATGGCGCTTATAGCTTGCATACCTGTCAACCGCATAGAAAAGCGATGCAGCATAGGCATTGACTGAATCCGGCTTATCGCCGAATTCTCCGCCGAGATACATTCTGACAAGAGTGCTCGAGGGATCCTCATAATCGGGGAATGCGATAACCTTTGAATCAAAGCCAAGCTCTGATAATTTCTCAGGGACAAGTGCTAACTGAGTTGATTTTCCGCAACCATCAAGTCCCTCAATAACAATAAGTTTACCCATTAAACCTTTATCCTTTCGGCAAAAAGGCATTAAGCCTTGAATTTTTCTCTCATTTTAATAAGCTCGCCGCAGGTCATCTTACCCTCAGGGCAAGGGCCTGTAAGACAAGCAGGACCGGCATTTTTAAAGAGATTTGGAGCAGCCTCTCTGCAAAGATAAAGCATCTTTGTTGCAAGCTCTCTGATTTCCCACTGTGCTCTGTTGCAGCAACGATGACGGAAGAAGTTATGAAGGCTTCTTGCGTTCATGGTTACTATCATTTTGGTATCACAGGCGTTGGGGAGAACAAATCTTGCATCCTCAATCGCTTTTTTCTCTGCGGCTCTATCGGCAACCTTTTCCTCCATACCCTCCGCTAAAAGCTCAGCCTTATGGCGAGTTTTAAGCATATCGGTAAGACGGTCATAATATTCCTGGTCCTTCTCCATAGCCTCAACAAATAAAGCTTTTGCCTGCTCATCCTTTTCAATTTCAGGCGGCAAAACATATTCAAACTGAGCCTCTTTAACATATCTCTGACTCTGAACCGAGAAAGAGGCAATTCTATGCCTTGTTATCTGAGCCAACAATGCTCTTGAAACGCCTTCAATGCCAAAGGTGAAAGAAGCGTGTTCAATTGGGCTTTCGTGGCCTATCTCAGAGAGCATATCAACGAACTGGGCAGTTTTTTCAGGGGTCAACTTTTCTCTAACATCCTCAATGGTAGCACCCGAATAGCAAAGCCTTGCCGCTGAAGCAATGGTAAGTTCGGGGTTGGGAGTATGGGCTAAAAGAGTTACATTCATAACATCCACCTGCTTAAAAATAGTTATATTTAGTTTATTATATCAAATAGTCTTAAATTTCGCAATCATAAATCTATATTTTGACAAATTTCTTTATATTTCTCAAAAGTTATAAAAAATTTTTAAAAATATTAAAATACCTCTTTTAAAAAACGATGTTTTGTGATATTATTCTACTGTATTAGAATACAATGTTTTATTGGGGTTTAACCCGGAGGGAAAATTATGCAAATGTCACACAATAAGCACCTGCCATACGGAGATATGGCCATTATCGCAATGAAAGGCTGCGAGGAGTTCGCCGCGAAGGTTGATTATTACCTTCAGCAATGGCGCGGTATGCCCGATGAGCATACTTATGTTATAACTCCCCAATGCCCCCGCTTCGGAACAGGTGAAGCAAAAGGTCTTATTAACCATACTGCAAGAGGCCTTGATGCTTTTATCATCTGCGATTGCTTCAATTGGGGTGCAACCTATAAAATGTATGGCCGCACCGTTCCTATGAGTCCTGATGACCATTTTCAAGATTTAAAGCGTGTTATCGCTGCTCTTGGCGGTAAGGCAAGAAGAATCAATGTTATTATGCCGATGCTCTATGAAGGCAGACAGCATCGCCGTTCAGCCCGTGAATCGCTTGACTGCGCAATGGCTTTGCAGGAGCTGGTAGCACTTGGTGTTAAGAATATTCTTACCTTTGATGCTCATGACCCGAGAATTTGTAACGCAATTCCTTTGGGTGGCTTTGATAATGTTCAGCCGACCTATCAGATGATTAAATCGCTGCTCAGAACCGTTCCCGACCTTAAGATTGATAAGGACCATCTTATGATTGTTTCTCCCGACGAGGGCGCAATGTCAAGATGTATGTATTACTCCTCTGTTCTCGGTGTTGACCTTGGCATGTTCTATAAGCGTCGTAACTACGCCGTTATTGAAAACGGCCGTAACCCTATTGTTGCTCATGAGTTTTTAGGTGCCGATGTTACCGGTAAGGACCTGATTATTGTTGACGATATGATTTCCTCGGGCGATTCCTTACTCGATATTGCCGCAAAATTAAAGCAGAAGAACTGCAACCGCGTATTTGCATTTACAACCTTCGGTCTGTTTGTTGAGGGCTACGATAAGTTTGACCAGTATTATAAGGACGGTCTTATTGATAAAATCTTCACTACCAACTTGGTTTACGGCGAGGACGAGCTTATGACTAAGGAATGGTATCAGCGCGTTGATATGTCAAAATATGTTGCATATCTTATTGATACCATTAACTATGATAACTCTATTAGCGAGCTGCTCAATCCGATTGACCGCATCAACAACGTTATCAATAAATATAACGAAAAATAATTTTAAAAAGCGAGGTGTTAAAGCCTCGCTTTTTTGTTTATTTTCATTTCTCTTGGAGAAGATACAATTGAGGTGAAAATATGAATAACAATAAAAAACCAAAGCCCGATATAGTCCTGACTCCGTCTTCTGAATCCTATCTTGGTCAACCAAAAAGCCCCGAAGAAATGATAAACACTTATGGAACCTATGAGATTCAAAGAACTGCCGATACCGATAACTATTACCCAATGATAGCGCAAGGCAATCCCGGTTTTTCAGAAAGACACGGCTCGGTTGACTATGGCTACAGAGTTGATCCTAAAAAGGCAGGAACAGAAAAAGAAAAAGGCCCGAACTGAAACAGTTCGGGCCTTTTTTTTAAATTACTTTTCTAATATATACATATCATAGGGCTTAAAGGTGAGCTCGGGGCCAACCTTTTTGCCGGTTAACAAATCGGTCATCTCGCATTCGATATTGCAAGAGCCCTCTTTTCCGCCGTTTTCAAGGAGGAACAGACCCTCCTTTTCTTCGCCCTTACGGGGAACAACTGCAATAGAACCCTCGGTCTTATAACCTTTGATTCCGCACTCTGCAAACGCGATATCATAAATTTTGCTCATATCTTCGGCAGATGGGAATGTTCCAACAACGATAACAGTTCCCTTACCAACCTTTTTCTTGAATGCAACCGCTTTGCCGATAAAGGTTGAATGACCACCTGTTACACTGGCTATAACCTCGGCATCCTTGGGAACAACATAGGTCTGCACCCAAGTATTAGAGATAAACTCGGTTCCATCGGCATAAGAACATTTGATTTTATGCTGATCATCAGGGGTCTGATTTTCTAAAATGGCACCGGTCATTCTCTCATGGATACCGGTCGCTCTATCAATATAATGAGCGCCAACATCATCGCGCATATCGGTCATAGGTCCAACTATCCAAACGCCGCCATCGTTAACCCATTTTTCGATTCTCTCTGCTAAATTATCAATATCAAGAGTCATCATACAAGGGGAAACTAACAATTTATATTTGTTCAAATCCTTTTTAGAACCAATCGCATCAGGACGAACACCTTTTGCAATAAGCGGATTATGGAAGCGGCGAACTCGCGGCATATATGCAACGTTGCCAAAATGAGGTCCGCCCGTGCCAAGCGGTGAAACACCCACCTCAGGAACAATAGGCTGAACCGCCTGGAGAAAATGGTTATAGGTTGAAAGATGAATAGCAATATCAGTATCAACCTTTGTGCCAGTTATAAAATCAGATACTTTCTTATATTCCTCTGAAGTTTTTTGAATTTCAGGGAAGGTATGAACAGGTCTTCCCGATGCATAAAGAACTGCTCCGTGCATCTGTTCGCCACCTGCCCAATGCTGACGCCAGAGCCAATAAAGGTTAGCCTCTGCACCAAACGCTATAGACATCCAAGCATTAAGACGGCAATATCCTTCAGGTTTATGCGAAGGTGGGGTTGTTACTGCACCGTTCCAGCAAGGATCGGTCTCGGTGCTCCAGAAAGGACGATCTTTAGCAGCGCGGACAATATCATACCAGAGCGCCAATGTTGGCAACGTTGATTCGCTATTATAATGATTAAACTGAATAACATCTAGTTTTTCATTCATTTTCTCAAAATCTTCATTGATAAGCTGCATCATATCGGTTCCAACCGGAACTTTAACATATTTATGAAGAATGTCAGCCTGCATACTAACAAAATCAATATGCGAATCGGTCTGGAAAACAAACCACTCAAACATTATCTGAGGAATCTGCCAGTTGCGCTTGGGAACCTGAATTTCAGAAAAATCACTATAAGATTGACTGAAAATATTAAGATCCCAACGCTTGTTAAGGTTCTCAATAGTGCCGTATTTCTTTTTAAGATAATTTCTGAAACCTTTTTCGCATTCCTCGCAGAAGCAACCGCTTTCGCGGAGGTTTATCTCGTTATCAATCTGCCAACCGATAACATTTTTATCGTTCATAAACTCCTTGGCCATCTTCTCAACTATTCTTGCGGAATATTTGCGAAATGTTGGGTTATTGGAGCAGATTTCTCTTCTCCCGCCATGAATACTGCGAAGATCATTTGAATTAAGGCGCATCATCTTGGGGTCTTTTTTCTTAAGCCAAAGCGGAGGCGCGGCAGTAGGAGTTCCCATAATAACGGCAATGCCGTTCTCCCCCAATTTATCAACTATCTTATGAAGCCAGGTAAAATCAAATTTGCCCTCTTTGGGCTCCATATTACCCCATGCAAATTCTGCAATTCGCATAACATTCATGCCGGCTTTTTTCATATACTCTATGTCATGCTCCTGCTGTGACTCATCCCAAGTCTCAGGATAATATGCAGCGCCGTGCATAGGTTTCATAACGTTTACTGTATCCCATTTCTTTTCCATAAAAAAACACCTCAAAATAAAAAACTTTACTTTTGGAAATATTACAATATAATTATATTAGTAAAACGCTTTGTTTTCAATGAAAATTTATTGAATAAATATAAGGATATTGCTATGTTTGCCGAAACTAAACATAATATTGATTCATTTTTCGAAAGCGGTGCGTTGCCAACGCTTTTGTCCTCTGCAGGCGTATCAGAAAGCCAAGAAAATATCGACCGCCCGTTTGGCATAAAATCTCATCATTTTTTATGGGTTTTAGAGGGCGAAGGCATTTTTGAAAGCGACCATTCGACCTTTACGCTTAATAAAGGAACCGGCGTTTTCTTTAAGGCGCATTCTCCTCATAGATATTGCAGAACTACCAAAAATTTTAAAACCGCTTGGTTTACTTTTTAAAGTCGGATCGTAGCC
>JAZOQD010000041.1:0-2849 GCA_045655925.1 Acutalibacteraceae bacterium
GATTTAATTTGTCTTCCTAAGACCGCTTGGCCTCCGACTTAAAAGGAGCTCATCAAGGAAGGTTTCACCTGCATGGCCAAAGGGGGTATGCCCAATATCATGACCCAAAGCAATTGCTTCAATAAGGTCAAGATTAAGACCCAAAGCCGAACCGATAGTTCTTGCTATTCTTGAAACCAACTGAACATGCAGGCCTCTTCTTGTTATATCGTCATTCTTATAGAATGAGAGCACCTGAGTTTTATCGGCATAGCGGTTATAGTAAGGGCAATGCATAATCTTATCAATATCGCGGATAAAGGGCGGTCTTAAAACAGTAGCCTTATCGCGCTCTGAATCGCGGCGGAGTGCCTTGTTGTTACCAAAAGCAAAGTTTGGTGTTGTGCCGTTTAATCTGTCTTCTTCGATTCTTTTAGAAATTTCGGGCGATAAAGATTCATATTTGAGCAAATTGTCACCACCTTTTAAATACGTTATTTAAATAAATTATATCATAAAATGCACTTGTGTCAAACTAAAAGCGCTTATTGTTGCAGAAAAGAAGAACGAAAATATTATTCATCGGTTTTTAGCGGTGTTGACTTTGGTGAGTATCAGGAATATAATGGTCTCGTGGGTATGGAGGTATGAATATGAATTTTTTGATTAGCATATTAAATTTTTTTAATTTAAGTATGACTAAGCCTGATATGTATGGGTGGTTTCATATTTTATGGCTTGTTATAACTGCGGTGGTAACAGTTGTTCTTTGTAAATGCTTCCCCAAGGGAACAGAAAAACAGGTTCACAGAGTTGTGTTTATAACCGCTATAGCAGTTATTATCTTAGAAATTTATAAGCAGATAAATTATACCTTTACTGTTAGTGATGGTGTTATAAATGCTGATTTTCAATGGTATGCCTTCCCGTTCCAGTTTTGCTCAATGCCAATGTATGTTGGCTTTTTAGCAGGCATTCTCAAAAAAGGGAAAATAAGAGATGCATTGTTGGCATTTCTTGCAACCTATTCAGTGTTTGCAGGAACGAGCGTTATGCTTTATCCTTCAACCGTTTTTATAAGCACAATAGTCATCAATATCCAAACAATGATTTGCCATGGTTCAATGATAACAGTCGGCGTTTATCTTTTATGGACAGGGTATGTTAAGGTAAATCTATCAACCATTTTAAAGGCAATGCCGGTTTTTGCAATAGCGGTCGTTTTAGCCGCAATTATGAACGAGATTGCAAACTTATCAGGCTTAACCAAGACAGAAACCTTTAATATGTTTTTTATAAGCCCTTATTGTGAGCCGTCGTTGCCCGTTTATAGCCTTGTTCAGCAGGTTGTTCCGTTCCCGTTGTCATTGGTTATTTACATATTGGGCTTTACCGCCGCCGCTTTTATGGTTTTGGTGATTGCAGTTGCAGTCAAGAGCATTTTTAGTAAAAAGAATATAGAACCAAATTTAGAAAAAACCGCTGAGTTTTCTAACAATAAATAACTAAAGGGGTATATAATATGAGTATCGTAAAAAATGAACCAAAGTATAAAAACGGTTTGCTTCAGGCAATCAGAGCACAGCTTGAGCATCGCGCTTTCTGGCTTTATCTTTTATGCGATGAGGCTAAAAAGAGGGGACTTGACCCTAAGGATTTCGGTAGTGCCGCTATAAAGCGTTGCGGACTATCTCAAGGCGCTGACCTTGTTAAAAAAGGTAAAACCGATAGTCTTAAAGGCCTTCGTAAAACCTTGTTCACAAAACCTGCTCAGCTTGTTTTTGAAATGGATATTTTAGAAAGCACAGACGATAAGCTTTCAATTGATTTCCATTACTGCCCGCTTGTTAAAGCTTGGCAAAACGCAGGCTGCTCAGATGAAGAAATTGCAACACTCTGCGATATAGCAATGTGCGGCGATAACGGAATAGGCGAGTGCTATTCAAGTGTGCTCGACCTGCCTAAATGTATCGCTAAGGGCGACGATATTTGCTCGTTGCGCTATCATAAGAAATAATAAAACCCCCGATTTAAACCCTTAAGGTTCTGAATCGGGGATTTTTTTATCCTAACATAACATCCAATAGCATCATAGTTGCAAACCCTAAAACTATTCCCATAGTTGCAAAATATGGACTGTTTTTTTGCTGTTTTTGGCATTCAGGAATAAGCTCATGAACGGCAACTAAAATCATTGCACCTGCCGCAAAAGATAACGCGAAGGGGAGTATTGCCTTAACATAAACAACAAGCAAAGCCCCTAACAAGCCGGCAATCGGCTCAACCATACCTGATGCTTGGCCAAAGAAAAAGCTCTTTTTTCTTGAAAAGCCTTCGCGCCTTAATGGTAATGACACTGCCGCGCCTTCAGGAAAGTTTTGCAACGCAATTCCAATCGCAATCGTAACTGCGCCCATAATGCTCTCGTTAGAGTAATTGCCGTTTTTTAATGCGCCGAATGCAACACCGACTGCTAACCCTTCAGGGATATTATGCAGTGTAATTGATAAAATAAGCATTATAATCCGGTGTAAGCGTGAATCGGAGCTTATTTGTGTGTTATTAACCCTCTGATGCGCGAATGTGACGATTTTATCGCTCGCCCACATAAATATTGCACCGGCTAAAAAGCCGCCGAAGGAGGCATTGCCAAAGCTGAACACCCCGGCGTCGGACAGACAGGCAACCTCAAAGCCGACAATGAGCGCATTAA
This sequence comes from Acutalibacteraceae bacterium, assembly GCA_045655925.1. GTDB lineage: Bacteria > Bacillota > Clostridia > Oscillospirales > Acutalibacteraceae > UMGS172. The sequence goes on from JAZOQD010000041.1 coordinate 2,693, forward strand.
AAATAACCGGCGGCAGCGGTGCCAGTATGCGCACCTTTCCACACCGGACCTGCCGTACCGCATACGTACACAGCGCAGCCAACAAGGTTGCCAGCGGACCGCAGATCCAGTCCACGATACCGAGGGGACTGGCGAGGTTCGAGATCAGACACCCGAC
>JAZOQD010000042.1:0-7825 GCA_045655925.1 Acutalibacteraceae bacterium
GATATGGCTTATGCCGCGCCCCGTTATACTGAGGCAAAGTTAGCCCCCATTGCTGCCGAGCTTTTTAAAGATATCGGCAGCGATACCGTTGACTTTGTTGATAACTATGATGCAACAATGAAGGAACCGACCTTGTTTCCGGTTACCTTCCCGTCGGTGCTTGTTAACGCTAACACAGGTATTGCCGTTGGTATGGCAAGTTCAATTTGTCCTTTCAACTTAAAAGAGGTCTGCAAGGCTGAAATTGAGTTTATAAAGGATGATGAAGTAAATATTGCCGATTATCTTATCGCTCCCGATTTCCCCGGTGGCGGCGAGCTTCTCTATTCAAGAGAAGAAATGGAAAATATTTATAATACAGGTCGCGGAAGCGTTAAAGTCAGAGCGGTTTACAGTTATGATAAATCGCAGAACTGCATTGATGTAACCCAGATTCCGCCCTCAACCACCGTTGAGGCGATAATTGAAAAAATAATCGACCTTGTTAAACAGAAAAAGATTACCGAAATTACCGATATCCGTGATGAAACCGACCTTTCGGGTCTTAAAATCACTATTGATTTAAAGCGCGGAACCGATTATGAAAAGTTTATGCAAAAGCTTTTCAAAATGACTCCATTGCAGGACAATTTCTCCTGCAACTTCAACATCCTTATCGGCGGTTCGCCAAAGGTTATGGGAATTAAAGAAATCTTGACCGAATGGACTGCCTTCAGAGTTGATTGCGTCCGTCGCAGAGTTTATCATGATTTAGAGCAAGCCAAAGCAAAATACCATTTGCTAAAAGGCTTGCAGAAAATATTGCTTGATATCGATAAGGCTATAAAAATTGTTCGCGAAACCGCCGAGGAAAAAGAGGTTGTTCCAAACCTTATGATTGGCTTCGGTATCGATGAAATCCAGGCAGAATATGTAGCCGAAATCAAACTCCGTCATTTGAATAGGGAATATATTCTAAAACGTCTTGAGGATGTTGAAAACTTAGAAAAACAGATTGCGGAATTAGAGGATATTATTAAGAATCGCAGAAAGGTTCTTAACATTATTATTAAAGAGCTTGAGGCTGTGGCAGATAAGTATGGTATGGATAGAAAAACCAAGGTTATCTCTGCCGAAGAAAACGCAATCAACATTGAGGAGGAAAAGGCTCCCGATTATCCGGTAACTGTTTTCTTTACTGAAGAGGGCTATTTCAAAAAAATTACTCCCTTGTCGCTTAGAATGAGCGGTGAGCAGAAGCTCAAAGAGGGCGATAAAATCATCAAAACGGTTGAAACCAGTAATGCCGCGGAGGTGCTTTTCTTCACCGATAAATGTCAGGTGTATAAATCGCATATCTATGATTTTGAAGATACAAAGGCAAGCGTCCTGGGTGATTATATCCCTGCAAAGCTTTCTATGGATGAGGGCGAGAAGCCTGTATTTATGGCCATTACTACCGATTACTCCGGCTTCTTTATCTTCTTCTTTACAAACGGCAGAGTTTCAAAGGTTGCGGTTTCTTCTTATGCTACCAAAACCAACCGAAAAAAGCTTATAAACGCTTATACCGATAAGTTCGAGCTTTGTGATATTAAGCATATTGCAGAGGATAGAGAACTGCTTATGAAGTCTTCGGGCGGCAGAATGCTCCTACTTCATACAGGCGCTCTTGCCGTTAAGGCAACTAAGGATAACGGCGGCGTTGCGGTTATGACTCAGAAGAAGGGTCAAAGACTGTTCAGCGTAGAGGAATACAAAGAGGGTATGTTGGCTAAACCCCACCGCTACAGAACGAGAACTTTGCCTGCAGCGGGCAGTCTGCCTTCGGCCGAGGACCAGGGCGAACAGCTGAAACTGTAAAACAAAAAAGCGTCCCGACTGAAATTTCAGACGAAACGCCTGTCAGTCGGAACTGCAAACGCTATGTTCTCGCCTGACAATACTATTATAAGTTTTATCGCTAATAATAAACCTGGAAATGTTTGTATATATTGACTTTTTATATTTATTTTGTTATCATTAGTGAACATTTTGTTTAAAGTTTCTTAAAACCGCAAAAAGCGGCGAAAGGATTGGGAAATAAATGGCAAAAGAACTCGAAAAAATTTATGACCCCTCAAAAGTTGAGGATAGGCTTTATTCCTTCTGGATGGATAACGGTTATTTTCATGCCGAAGTTGACCAAAAGAAAAAGCCTTATACAATAGTTATCCCGCCACCCAACATTACGGGTCAGCTTCATATGGGTCATGCTCTCGATGAAACCTTGCAGGATATTCTTATTCGTTGGAAAAGAATGCAGGGCTATTCAGCATTGTGGCTTCCCGGAACCGACCATGCTTCTATCGCAACCGAGGCTAAAATTGTTGAGGCTATGCGCCAGGAAGGTGTTACAAAGGATGACCTTGGACGCGATGGCTTCTTGGAAAGAGCTTGGGCATGGAAGGAAAAATACGGCGGCAGAATTATCGAGCAGCTTAAAAAGCTCGGCACCTCTTGCGACTGGGAAAGAGAGCGCTTTACTCTTGATGAGGGTTGCTCAAAGGCAGTTCGTGAGGTATTTGTCCGCCTCTATGAAAAGGGTCTTATCTATCGCGGCGAGCGTATAATCAACTGGTGCCCCAAATGCCTTACATCTATATCTGATGCTGAGGTTGAGTATAGCGAGAAGGATGGAAGCTTCTGGCATCTCCGCTATCCTTTGGCAGACGGCAGCGGTTATATTGAGCTTGCGACAACCCGTCCCGAAACTATGCTTGGCGATACTGCGGTTGCAGTTCATCCCGATGATGAAAGATATAAAAACCTCGTGGGCAAAAATGTTATTTTGCCGCTTGTTAATAAAGAGATTCCTATTGTTGCCGATAATTATGTTGAAATGGATTTTGGAACAGGCGTTGTTAAGATTACTCCCGCTCACGATCCCAATGACTTTGAGGTTGGTATGCGCCACAATCTCCCCATTATCAATGTGATGACCGATGATGCATATATGACTGCTGATTGCGGCAAGTATGCAGGCATGGATAGATATGAGGCAAGAAAAGAGATAGTTAAAGACCTCGAGGAAGGCGGCTATCTCGTTAAGGTTGAGCCGATGAAGCATAATGTCGGCAGCTGCTACCGTTGTTCAACTATTGTTGAACCCAGAATTTCAAAGCAGTGGTTCGTTAAGATGCAGCCTTTGGCAGAACCTGCACTTGAAACAGTTAAAAAAGGCGAGATTAAACTTATTCCTTCTCGTTTTGAAAAAACCTATTATAACTGGATGGAAAACATCAAGGACTGGTGTATTTCCCGCCAGCTTTGGTGGGGTCATAGAATTCCTGCCTGGTATTGCGATGATTGCGGTGAAACTATTGTTAGCCGTTCAGATGTTGAGGTTTGCCCCAAGTGTGGTGGCAAGGTCCGTCGCGATGAGGATACTCTCGATACCTGGTTCTCGTCAGCGCTTTGGCCGTTCTCAACTCTCGGTTGGCCCGAAAATACTCTTGACCTTAAATATTTCTATCCAACAAGCACACTGGTTACAGGATATGATATTATTTTCTTCTGGGTTTCAAGAATGATTTTCTCTGGCTTGGAATATACCGGTCAAGCTCCTTTTAACACCGTTCTTTTCCACGGCATTGTCAGAGATGCTCAGGGAAGAAAGATGTCTAAATCCTTGGGCAACGGTATTGACCCGCTCATAGAAATTGAAAAATACGGTGCTGATGCATTGAGATTTACTCTTGCTACAGGTAATACTCCCGGTAATGATATGAGATATTCAACTGAGCGTGTTGAAGCAAGCCGTAACTTTGCTAATAAATTATGGAATGCCGCAAGATTTGTGCTTATGAATTTGAGCGACAATGAGCCCACTCCGTATACCCCCGAGAACCTTGCTTTAGAGGATAAATGGGTTCTTTCTAAATTCAATAATGTTGTAAAAGAAGTAACCGAAAACCTTGATAAATATGAAATCGGCCTTGCCGTTTCTAAGCTCTATGATTTTATCTGGGATATCTATTGCGATTGGTATATTGAGCTTGCTAAGGTCAGACTTAATTCAGGTGATGAGGAGAAAGCAAAGGTTGCAAGAGCAGTTTTAGTTTATGTTCTTTCAAATACTTTGAAGCTTCTCCATCCATTTATGCCTTTCATAACTGAGGAAATCTGGCAGGCATTGCCCCATAACGGCGAGTCTATCATGATTTCGGAATGGCCCAAGGTTGACGATAAGCTTAACTTCGCTAATGAAGAATCAGAGTTTGAAAAGGTTATGGATATTATTCGCGCAGTTCGTAACCGCCGCGCTGAGATGAATGTTCCTCCTTCAAAGAAAGCAAAACTTTTTGTTGAAACCGAATCGAAGGCTACTGTTTCAAGCTGTGATGTATTTATTTGCCGCTTAGCCAGCGCAAATGAAGTGGTTCTGTCTGATGAGGATGTTGCCGATGCAGTCAGAGTTGTAACAAACGATGCAGTTGTTCGTATTCCTATGAACGAGCTTGTTGACTTCTCAAAAGAATTAGAGCGTTTAGAAAAAGAACTTGCCACCGCTAATAAGGATAAGGAGTTCTTTGGCTCAAAGATTAACAATCCTAACTTTGTAGCAAAAGCTCCTGCGCAGGTTGTTGAGGCTCAGCGCGAGTCTTACAAAAAGGCTGTCGATAAGATTGCGTTGCTTGAAAACAGCATTGCTGATATTAAGTCTAAAATGTAATTAAAATAATGCACCGGTTGAAAAGTTTTTTCAACCGGTTGTGTTTTAAGGTGCAAAGCTTATGAATAATAATGAAGCAATAACATATATTCATTCCTTGATGCGCTTTGGCTCGAGGCCGGGTTTAGAAAATATAAGCCGCCTTTTAAATGAATTGGGCAACCCGCAGAACGAATTGAAATATATTCATGTTGCAGGAACCAACGGCAAAGGCTCAACCTCTTCATTCATAAGCTCTGTTTTAAGAGAAGCAGGGCTTAAAACAGGTCTTTATATTTCGCCGTTTGTTGTGGCGTTTAATGAACGTATTCAGATAAACGGGGAATATATAAGTGACCAAGAACTCGCCGAATGGACTGAAATTATCAAAACTGCATCAGAGAAAATAGCTGATGCGGAAAACCCTATAACCGAATTTGAATTTATTACCGCATTAGGCTTCAAATATTTCGCCGATAAGGGCTGCGATGTTGTCGTTTTAGAGGTTGGTCTTGGCGGCAGACTTGATGCAACCAATGTCATAAAAAAGCCTCTTGCTTCGGTAATTACCCGAATTGACCTTGACCATACCGGTATTTTGGGCGACACGGTAGAGAAAATCGCTGCCGAAAAATGTGGTATAATTAAAAGGGATAACTTTGTCATAACAACTGCTGATAATAGTGCTGAGGCTCTCGAGGTTATAGCTCAAACAACCGCTTATAACTGCTCGACGCTCGTATGTGCAGATGCCAAAAATGCCGAAATTACAGATTGCGGCATAGGCGGTCAAACATTTAAGTATAAAAACAGTGAGTATAAGATAAAGCTCCTAGGCAAGCATCAGATTAGCAATGCAGTTGTTGCTATTGAAACGATTAAAAACGTGTTCAAGGATATTACCGATGAAACTGTTAAAAAAGGTCTTTTAAAAACCGCTTTTCCTGCGCGATGTGAGGTTATAAGTGAAGAACCATTACTGTTACTTGACGGCTCGCATAACCCAAACGGCACCGCTGCCTTGGATAAGGTTCTAAGTGACTTGAAAATAAATAACGCTACTGCTATTGTCGGCTTTATGGCTGATAAGGATGTTAAAGACGCTATCAGTAAGGTCGCAGGACATTTCTCAAAAATGATAGCCGTTGAGGTTGCCTCAAATAACCGAACGATGAAATCAGAAGAGTTGGCTGAGGCTTGCAAGGAATTTTGCAGCGACTCAGTTGCGGCAGAAAGCTATGCAAAGGCAATAGCCTTGGCAAAGGAAGCAAATAAACCCATTATTGTTTTTGGCTCGCTATATCTTTCCTCGGATATAAGACCGCTCCTTTTAAATAGCGACAAAACAATATAAAATAATCACATAAGTTTTGACATATTTTTCATCAACTATCCGCTATGATTTAAGCATAGCGGATTTTTTATTTTCAAAAAGGGAGAAATATTTATGCCGGTTAAAATAACCGTAAGCGGAGAGGTCGTTACCGCTTTCTTGGACGGAGAAATAGACCATCACACAGCCAGTGTTATCAGAAATGAAATAGATGCGGCGGTTGAGAAGAATATTCCAACATTATTAGTGTTGGATTTCAGAGATGTTACCTTTATGGATAGCTCGGGAATCGGTCTTGTTATGGGGAGATATAAATTGCTCAAACCAACGGGAGCCGCTCTTCATGTAACAAACACCTCGCCGCAAATTGGTAAGGTTATGAAACTGGCAGGTCTTGACCGCCTGGCCAAATTAGACTAATGGGGGATAAAAATGAAAAAGGACGAAATGAAACTTATTATACCGTCAATTTCTGCAAATGAAAGCTTTGCCAGAATTGCAATTGGAACATTTATAGCCCGCTTCGACCCAACAGTTGAAGAACTTTGTGATATTAAAACTGCTGTTTCAGAGGCGGTAACAAACTGTATTGTCCATGCGTATAAAGAATCGGTCGGGAAGATATACATAACTGTAAGCGTAGATAAGAGCACCGTAAAAATCAGAATAAGAGATTACGGCTGCGGTATCGAAAATGTCGAAAAGGCCATGGAACCTCTTTTTACGACCGGAGGAGAGGAACGCGCCGGACTCGGCTTTGCAGTTATGGGGACCTTTACTGATAAACTCAAGGTTCGTTCAACCGTAGGAAAGGGAACAACGGTCACAATGCAGAAAAAACTGCAATCGGAAAATGACAGATAGAAATGCTTTCATTGAAAAGAATATGGGGCTCGTTCATTCCTGCTGTAATAGGTTCAAGGGTAAGGGAATAGAGTATGACGATTTGTTTCAGGCGGGTTGTATCGGATTGATTAAAGCAACCTCGGGCTTTGATGAGTCAAGAGGTCTTATGTTTTCAACCTATGCGGTGCCGGTAATATTAGGCGAGATAAAGCGACTTTTCAGGGATGGCGGAAGCGTCAAGGTTGGCAGAACTCTCAAGGAACTTTCCTTAAAGGCTGTAAGAGAAAACGAAAGACTCAGTAAAACACTGGGAAGAGAACCAACGGTCAGCGAAATTGCAAAGTCGTTAGATGTTTTACCTGAAAGCGTAGCAGAAGCCCTGCTTGCCGCACAACCAACATTGTCGCTGACCTGCGAAAGTGAAGACGGAATAGGCGAGTATGATATTTCGGTGGAACCCGAAAGTGAAAAACTGATTGAAAATATTTCGCTTTCTGAGGTTATGGAAAAACTGCCTGAAAACGATAGAAAATTGATTTATTTAAGATATTTCAGATATAAAACTCAAAGTGAAACTGCCGAGCAGCTTGGAATGACTCAGGTTCAGGTTTCAAGAAGAGAAAAGGTTATTTTAAGTGTTATGCGAAAACAGTTGGCCTAATATATAATGTAAAAATCATTCTGCTAAGTTTGGTGGAATGATTTTTTTAAAATTTTATGATTATGCCGTCTTTTTAATGGTAATAATAGTGGTGCTATGCCTTAATTTACCAAAAGAAAACACCTTTTAAAATTTTTTTAAAAAAAGATAAAAAAAGGTGTTGACTTTAGGGAATGTGTGTGGTAATATAATCGAGCGCCCAAAAACGAGGGAATGCTGTGTAAAGCGGCAGGAAGTGAGTTTTGGGTAAGCATCGGACCTTGAAAATTAAACAACGATAAAAGCTATGAAAATAGGACCCGAAATTTTTTTG
>JAZOQD010000043.1:0-4634 GCA_045655925.1 Acutalibacteraceae bacterium
GGGAAAATGGATATACCTCTGTGATGCCGCAGATGATATAGAAAAGGATATAAAAACAGGCAATTTTAATCCGTTGATTAACAGAATCGGCAAGGTTTACTCTAAAGAAGCGCTTAAAGAAACCTTGGAGCCGTTGATGAATAATTGCATAGTTGAATGCAGAAATTACTGCGAGCTGCTTGACATTAAAAAGCATAAAAATATAATAGATAATATATTGTATCTTGGTCTTATGAAGAAACAAAACAAGATTTTGTGCAAGGAGAATAGTAAATGAGAGACCCTTATTCAGTCCTCGGTGTTGAAAGAACCGCATCAGAGGAAGAAATAAAAGCCGCATATAGAGAAAAAGCAAGAAAATATCATCCCGATAACTTTGGGGATAATCCTGCCGCAGCAGAACTTGCAACCGAAAAAATGCAGGAAATAAATGAGGCTTATGATAGTATAATCAACAGTCGCAAAAAAGGCAGCTCGGCAGGAATGGGAAGCGGCTATGCGAATAACTGGGGTGCAGGCGAGCAGAGAGAGTCGTCGAATTTCAATGATATAAGAAGTCTTATAAACGCAGGAAAGTATGAAGAGGCGCAAGAGATTTTGGATGGAGTTCCGCCTGAGCGCAGAGACGCTGAGTGGTATTTTCTTAACGGTTGTGTGCTTTATCGCAGAGGTTGGTTCGATGCGGCATATACAAGTATGGCACACGCCTGCAGAATGGACCCGCAGAATACAGAATACAGAACCGCTTTAAATCAGATTGAGCGCAACCGAAACGGCTATTCTGCTTATGGCAGACCTGGTGGACACTATGTTTCGGGTGGATGCACACCGTGCGATTGCTGCATGGGACTTATGTGCGCCGATGCTTGTTGCAACTGCTTTTAATCTATGAAAACAAGCATAAAAATAACAGTTTGCGCTGTTTTTAGCGCGTTGGCAGTGGTTGTTATGCTTGCAACCAACCTACCGATAATGCTTTATGCAGTCCCTGCGGTAGCAGGTGCACTGTTCATAATACCTGCTATTGAGTTCGGCTCAAGATGGGCGCTGCTTTGCTATATCGTAACGGCACTGCTTTGCCTTGTTTTACCGGTTGAAAGAGAAGCAATGGTTGTATTCATAGGCTTTTTAGGATATTATCCGATACTTAAAATGCTTCTCGAAAGATTGGCAAGCAGGGTAGTGGAATATTTTTTAAAAATAGCGGCGTTTAATGTTGCTATTGTGGCGTCGTATTATGTGATTATAAAGTTAATGGGCATAAACGCTTTTGAGGCGAGTCCGTTTGGAGCGAGAATAACTGCTCTGGTGTTACTTCTGCTCGGGAATATAGCGTTTTTAGCTGTTGATTTTGCATCCACAGGGCTTATAAAAGCCTACTTTATGAAGTGGCGCTCCAAAGTTAGAAAAATGATGGGGCTAAGCGGCAAATTTTAAAGCAAAATGAGCCTCTTAACCCCTTAAATTTGGCTTGACAACAGATAGCGGCAAAGGTATAATTGTGTTTGCGAATAGGCGAGAAACATATAACTTCTTCACTATTCACTATTACTTATTACTTAATATATGCGGGTATGGCGGAATTGGCAGTTTTGAGCAGAGCGCGTCCTGTGGACGATGAGGCGAAAGCTCAAAAGGCGCCGCGGTCGAAATAATGCGAAGTGAATAACGAGCGAATTATTTCGGGCACCGCAAGAGTCACGCGGGAGCGGATGCGCCCCAAAACAAAAAATTAAATATGCGGGTATGGCGGAATTGGCAGACGCGCTAGATTCAGGTTCTAGTGAGGGCAACTTCATGCAGGTTCAAGTCCTGTTACCCGCACCAAAAAAGGAAGGACTACTTTGGTAGTCCTTCCTTTTTTATTTGTTTTTGTTTGTTACGGGGATAACTTCGATTGAAATCAAGAATAATCCCAAACAGTCAGACCGTTAAAAGAGATTGCTGTTTTTAGAGGGAGGCTCATTAAACATTTTCTTGTATTGCTTATAAAAGCCCGAATAATCGTTAAAACCGCAATCGAGCGCGGCTTTGATAACGGGTTCTCCACCCATAATTTTCTGCCTTGCTTTAATAAGGCGCTTTTTAAGGATATATTGATGAACAGAGATATTCATATCCTTTTTAAAGGTGTGCGCCAAAGAAGAAACCGAAGAATTTAATGCCTCGGCAATTTTTTCGGCGGTAAGGGGTTCTGAAAGATTGGAATCAATATATTCAATAACCTTTGATGAAAGGTTGTCCGCCTTGCCGCTTTTTTTAGTGCCTATATTATTCGGGGTTATTTCGGATAAAATAAGGGTAAGGCAGGCTCTTAAAATCTTCTCCTTTATAATGGGAGAATCATCAGAATCGGTCAAAGAGGACATTTTATCAAAAAGATATAAAATGTTTTTATCGGGGTCCATAATAAAAACATCGGAATAGTCAGTAAGCGCGGATTCCGCACATTCTTCATCAATAAAATCAAGAACACAGCGGTAGTATTCGTTTTGATTTCCCGTTATAACAAGTTGATGATATGCGCCCTTGGGAATAACAATCAAAGTGTCGGGCTTTAAGGTTATATGCATGGTATCGGCAACAAGCTCGGCCTTACCACCTTTGAAGAGTATAATTTCATAAAAAGGGTGGAACTCTCGGCCGTAGCGGTCGCTTGTGCCAACGGCGCATTTGAAGTTTATTGAGTTATAGGTCAATGTTTTTGAAAAAGAATCAGACATATCTTCACCTCTACTAAAAAGTATATTACATTTTGCAGAAAAGTCAATATATAAGGCAAGTTTGGATATATACTTTGATAATTCTATATTGTATAATGTTCATAGTTTGAGCAGTATTGCTCTTTAGGAGGAAATATTATGCGCGAGCAGATTATTAAAACAATCGAAGAAGAAAAACTGGTTGTTATTGTGCGCGGTGTTAAAAGCGAGCAGTTGATTCCCTTAGCAGAGGCAATGTATAAGGGCGGCATTCGTCTTTTAGAGGTTACTTATAGCGCAAACGGTTCGGTTTCGGATGAGCAAACCGCAAAGAACATTGAGCTTCTTTCAAAGCATTTTGAGGGAAGAATGTTAATTGGTGCAGGAACTGTTATTAAAACAGAGCAGGTTGAGTTAACTGCTGCTGCCGGCGGTAAGTTTATTATTTCACCCGATACTTATGTTGATGTTATTAAGAAAACAAGAGAGCTCGGCCTTGTTTCAATGCCCGGTGCATTGACCCCGAGCGAAATTCAGACCGCTCACAGAGCAGGTGCTGACTTTGTTAAAATGTTCCCCATAACCAATATGGGCCCTGAGTATGTAAAAGCTGTTAAAGCTCCGCTCTCTCATATTAAGTTGTTAGCAGTTGGTGGAGTTGATAACAATAATATGGCAGATTATCTCAAGGTTGGAATCAGCGGATTTGGCATCGGTTCTAACATTATAGATAAGAAGATGTTAGCCGAAGAGGATTGGGCAGGTATAACAAAGCTCGCAGAAGAATATGTTGCTGCGGCTAAACAATAATTTTTGGAGGAAATAAAAATGAAAAAGATTGTTACTTTTGGCGAAATTATGATGAGACTTAACCCTGCAGGATACACTCGCTTTGTTCAGGCAGAGGGCTTTGATGCAAGTTATGCCGGCGGCGAGGCAAACGTTGCTGTTTCTCTTGCTAACTACGGTATGGATGCAGCATTCGTTTCCAAGGTTCCCGCTCATGAAATTGGTCAGTGCGCAGTTAATGCCCTTAGAAAATATGGCGTTGATACCAGCAAAATGGTTCGCGGCGGCGATAGACTTGGCATTTATTTTGTTGAAAAAGGCGCTTCTCAAAGACCTTCAAAGGTTATTTATGACCGCGCATATTCTGCAATCAGCAAAGCAACTGCTGCTGACTTTGATTGGGATGCAATTTTCGAGGGTGTTGATTGGTTCCATTGGACCGGTATTACTCCGGCTCTCGGCGGCGAGCTTCCCGCAATCTGCCTTGAGGCTTGTAAGGCTGCTAAGGCAAAGGGTGTTAAGATTTCTTGCGACCTTAACTACAGAAAGAAGCTTTGGTCAAGAAAAGATGCCAATAAGACTATGACCGAGCTTATTAAATATGTTGATGTTTGCATCGCAAACGAAGAGGATGCTAAAGATGTATTCGGCATTGAGGCTGAGGGCACCGATATTGATGCAGGTAAGCTCAACCATGAGGGATATATTTCTGTTGCTAAGCAGATTAGTGAAAAGTTTGGATGCGAGAAGGTTGCTATTACCCTCCGTGGCTCAATTTCTGCTAACGATAACGATTGGGCAGCAATGCTTTATTCAGATGGTAAGGCTTATTTCTCACCCACCTATAGAATCCACATTGTTGACCGCGTTGGCGGCGGCGATAGCTTCGGCGGCGGTCTTATTTATTCCTTGCTTTCGGGCAAATCCGAGCAGGATGCAATCAACTTCGCAGTTGCAGCTTCTTGCTTAAAGCATACAATCGAGCAGGACTTCAACCTTGTAAGCGTTTCAGAGGTTGAGAGCCTTGCAGGCGGTAACGCATCAGGCCGCGTTCAGAGATAAAACAAAAAAATCAAAGCACCGTTCTTTTGAACGGTGCTTTTTTTGTAAAAACGAGAGCCGCAGGGTATTAAAGATTTACCC
>JAZOQD010000044.1:0-12291 GCA_045655925.1 Acutalibacteraceae bacterium
AGCGCAGGTGCCGGTTACACGGCGGGGAAGGATTTTTGCGCGCTCTGAAACGAACTTGCGGAGCTTTGCAACATCCTTATAATCAATAAACTCAGCACGGTCAACGCAGAAGTGACAAACCTTCTTGCGAGGCTTTCTGTGCATAGGTCTCTCGTTCTTTTCCATTTAAGGCAACCTCCTTTAGTAATTTGATATTTGCAAAAAGCAAAAATTCAAATCCGATTAAAACGGTAAATCATCATCTGATACGATTTCAGCAAAATCACCGGAATCAGTATTTGAGAAGCTTGCAGGCTGAGCCTGTTCAGCGGCAGGAGCAAAACCTCCGTTAGCGCTGCTTTTAGTCTCAACAAAATGGGCATTATTAACAACAACCTCATAAGAAGTTCTGTTATTACCATCTTTATCCTGATACCTGTTCATTCTCAAAGAGCCCTCAATAGCGATACGCTGACCCTTTTTGAAATAGGTAGTGATAAACTCTGCAATCTGTCTCCATGCTACAATGTTGATGAAGTCTGTCTGTCTTTCTTCACCGGATCTGTAACCGCGGTCAACCGCGATTGAAAATCTTGTCACAGCAATGTTTGAATTAGTGTGACGAAGTTCGGGATTATCGGTAAGTCTACCAATCAATACAACAACATTCATTTCATTGTCCTCCCAAAATTACTTTGCAATAACCATTGTGCGAAGAACACCATCGGTAATCTTTGCAACACGGTCAAGCTCTGCCGGGAACTCGGGGTTGCTCTCAAAGTTTACAATGATATAGTAACCCTCAACCTCATCGTTGATAGGATATGCAAGTCTGCGCTTACCCCAATCATCAACATTTTCGATGGTTCCGTTTTCAGCAACGAGAGCTTTGAACTTCTCAACAAGAGCGTTAGTAGCCTCTTCACCGTTTAAAACAGAGAAAACCATCATGGCTTCATACTTTTTATTGACCATTTTTTGCACCTCCTTATGGACTTTTGGGCTTGACACATTATCAAGCCAAGGAGCTATTGGCATAATTTAAGCCATTAGCAGAGTTATTATAACAACCTTAGGCAATAATGTCAAGAAATATTTGGGATAAAAAACTTAGTATTCTTATAATAACCTCTTGAAAAATACAGTTAATGTGTTAAAATAATATCTAAGTTAATTCAAAAGGAGTTTTTAAAAATGGCTAAAGATTTTATTATTGAAATTTCAGCTCGTCATGTTCATGTTTCTAAAGAAGCACTTGAGACACTTTTTGGCGCAGGCTATGAGCTTACCCCTAAGAAAGACCTTTCTCAGCCCGGTCAGTTCGCTTGCGAAGAAAGAGTTACCGTTGTTGGTCCTAAAAAGGAACTCGCAGGTGTTTCTATCTTAGGCCCCTGCCGTCCTGAAACACAGGTTGAACTTTCTGCAACCGATGCTCGTTCAATCGGCGTTGTAGCCCCCATCAGAGAATCCGGAGATGTTAAAGGCAGCGGTGCTTGCAAGCTCGTTGGTCCTTGCGGTGAAGTTGAACTTTCCGAAGGCGTTATTGTTGCAAAACGTCATATCCATATGACCCCAGAAGACGCCGAGAACTTAGGCGTCAAGGATTGCCAGGTTGTTAACGTTAAGGTTGCTACCGAAGGCAGAAGCCTTATTTTCGGCGACACCATTGTCAGAGTAAGCCCCAAGTATGCACTTGCCATGCATGTTGATACCGATGAAGCTAACGCAGCAGCTATCCCCGGAAGCTGCATGGGAATTATCGTTGAATAATCCTATCGGAGTTTATATCCATATTCCTTTTTGTGAGTCGAAATGCGCATACTGCGATTTTTACTCCTTAAAAGCAAATGAGGAAACATATGATAATTATAAAGCTGTGCTTTGCCGTCATTTAGTTGACAGTAAGGCACGGCTTTGCCTTTTTGCAGACACTTTATATTTCGGCGGCGGAACCCCTTCCCTTTTAGGCGGAAAAAGAATCGCCGAAATCATTGAAGTCGCAAAGCAAACCTTCCTATTAAAAAATTCAGAAATTACCGTTGAGGTTAACCCAACGGAGCACCTTTTTGAAGATTTTAAACTAATGGCAGCTGCAGGTGTTAACCGCATATCGATAGGTCTTCAATCATCTAACCGCGATGAACTCAAAATATTATCCCGCAGGCATACCGCCAAAGATTTTTTAAGAACTGTTGGCGATGCAAAACGAGCAGGAATAAATAATATTTCTGCAGATATTATGCTCGGTATCCCAAACCAAACCAATGAAAGCCTTATTAAGTCAATTGATTTTGCTATCGATGCAGGCGTAACCCATATTTCTTGCTATATGCTCAAAATCGAGCCGGATACTGAATTTGGCAGAACCGATATTACTACCCTAAATCTTCCCGATGATGATAAAACTGCAGATATGTATCTTATGATGTCTGATTATTTAGAAAGTAAATGCTTCGAGCATTATGAAATTTCAAACTTTGCTCTTAGTTCTTACCGCTCAAAGCATAATTTAAAATATTGGAATCAGGAGCAGTATTTAGGTCTTGGCCCTGCTGCGCATTCATATATTAACGGTAAGCGTTTTTACTTCCCAAGGAATTTAGAAAAGTATATGAGCAGCCCCGAAGTTATAATTGATAGCGAGGGCGGCTCTATTGAAGAATACATAATGCTTAAGTTAAGGGTTAAAGATGGCGTTTCTTTTAAAGAGCTAACAAAACAGTTTGATTTTGATGTTCAAAAATCACTCTTATCAAAATGCCAAAAATATCAGGAAAATGGTTTTATGACTTTGAATAAAGACGGTTTTAGCCTTACAAAGCAAGGCTTTCTGGTTTCTAACACAATTATTTCCGATTTGCTTGAATGTTTTTAAAAAATATGTAGAAAAATGTAAAACTCTGTGTTATTATTATAAAAAATAGTTAAGGAGAGGTTTTATGAAAAAGTTTTTTGCGGATTTCAAGGCATTTATTAGCAAAGGCAATATAATTGACATGGCAGTCGGTGTTGTTGTCGGTGGAGCGTTCAGCAAAATCGTTTCTTCTTTGGTTGCCGATATCATCAACCCCTTGGTTGGTCTTGCAACAGGTAAGGTTGCACTATCTGATATGAAGCTTATTCTTCAGCCCGAGGTTATTGATGAAGCAACTCAGGCAGTTACTCAGGCAGAAATTGCTCTTAAATACGGCAACTTTCTTCAGATGGTAATCGATTTCCTTATCATCGCTTTCTCAATCTTTGTTGTTTTAAGAATTATGATGAAGGCTCAGGAAACAATGAACCTTTTAAAGAAAAAAGAAGAGGTTGCAGAGGAAGCTCCTGCTGCACCCACCACCAAGATTTGCCCCTTCTGCAAATCTGAGATTGCTATTGAAGCCGTCCGTTGCGCACATTGCACATCTGAGCTTGATAAATAATTATTTAAAATAAAAAATCCCTGCATCAAATTGATGCAGGGATTTTTGTTTTATAAAACCTTATAACCTTCATTAGTAATTGCCGATTTAATCGCATCTAAATCTGCGCTCTCATAAGTTACGGTAACAGTTCCCTCTTTATGACTTGCTTCGCAAGCGGTAACGCCCGAAATTGCTGACACAGCATTTTTAACATGAGCCTCACAATGAGGGCACATCATACCCTCGACCTTAATAATTTCAGTCATTAGTTTTTTCTCCTTATCCTTCAATAAGCCATTACCCTTGAATAAATTCAATCTCAAAGCATTAGAAACAACAAAAACACTTGAAAAACTCATTGCCGCAGCGGCAAACATCGGGCTAAGTTCTAACCCTATAAAACTAAAAACGCCTGCAGCGAGCGGGATTCCAAGCATATTATAAATAAATGCCCAGAAAAGATTTTGTTTAATATTTCTTAGCGTTACTCTGCTAAGCTTAATAGCCGTTAAAACATCGGAAAGATTGCTTTTAATAATAACAACATCGGCAGAATCAATAGCAATATCGCTTCCGGCGCCAATAGCAATTCCAACATCGGCTCTTGTTAGCGCAGGGGCATCATTTATACCATCGCCAACCATTGCAACCTTGCCTTTTTCTTGCAGTTTTCTGATAACGCTTTCCTTACCATCAGGAAGCACTGAGGAAACAACCGAACCAATACCTGCCTTTTTGGCAATAGCGTTAGCGGTTTTTTCGTTATCACCCGTTATCATAACAACCTCTAAACCTAACTTTTGCATATTACCGATAGCCTCACGACTATCTTCCTTTAAAGTATCGGCAACAGCTATCATACCGATTATTTTCTCATCATCAGCAAAGAAAAGCGGTGTTTTTCCATCATTTGCAACCGATAAAAACATATCATCTATATTATTATCAGGGAATTTTTTTCTAAAGAAATCGGCGCTCGCACCGTAATACACTTTATCATCAATTTTAGCCTTTAAACCGAAACCGGTAATAGCCTCAAACTGATCGGTTTTAAAAGGCTCAACATTTTTACTTTCAGCATAGCCGACAATAGCTTTTGCCAAAGGATGCTCGCTCTTTATTTCGAGAGAATAAGCAATTTTTAAAACATCATCAGCCGAATAGTTTCCAAAAGGAACGATATCGGTTACTACAGGTTCTCCCTTAGTAATAGTTCCCGTTTTATCAAGCGCAATAATCTTGATTTTGCCTATTTCTTCAAGGACCGCGGCGTTTTTAAACAGTATGCCGTTTTTAGCACCAACACCGTTACCTACAACCGTTGCAACGGGGGTTGCCAGACCTAAGGCACAAGGGCAACTGATTACTAAAACCGAAATCGCTTTTGAAAGTGCATAGCCAATAGATTTATCTAGCAATAGCCAAGCAATACCCGTTATAACCGCAATAATTATAACTACCGGAACAAAAACACCTGAAACCTTATCGGCAATTTTCGCGATAGGTGCTTTTGTAGCCGATGCATCACTAACAAGCTTAATTATCTGTGAAAGGGTTGTTCCCTCACCTACGCGCTCTGCCTCACATTTAATAAATCCCGAAAGATTTATAGTTGCAGCAGAAACCCTATCGCCAACTGTTTTGTTAACAGGAATACTTTCACCCGTAAGCGCTGATTCGTCAGCCGCGCTCTCGCCTTCAATAACAACTGCATCAGTAGGAATACTCTCGCCCGGGCGAACAACGAATATATCGCCAACTTTTACATCATCAGCCGCAATTATTTTTTCTTTGCCTTCGACGATAACGGTAGCCGTTTTGGGCGCTAAGGAAATCAGACCCTCTAATGCGCCGATTGTTTTGGTTTTAGACCTGGCTTCTAACATTTTGCCAACCGAAACCAAGGTTAAAATCATAGCAGCCGATTCAAAATACAAGCCGTGAAGCATATGCATAGCGGCCACCGAGTCGCCCTTCATAGCAACATCAGTCATGCTAAAAAGAACTGCAAGGCTATAAATATATGATGCCGCAGAGCCCAATGAAACAAGGGTGTTCATATTGGGCGCTTTTTTCAATGCGCCGCCTATTCCACTTTTGAAAAAACTGTAGTTTATCACTAAAACTGCGGTTGTTAGCAAGAGCTGAATCATGCCGATTGCAACTGCATTTGAAGCAATAAAAGCAGGAAGTGGGAAGTTCCACATTGAAACACCCATTGAGAAATACATAAGAATAACGGTTAAAATGGCCGATACAATAAATTTTAATTCTAAAGCTTTAGTTTCTTTATCTGAACTTTGCTTCGGGTCGCTATCAGTGGTTACAGCGCCTTTTTTAATTGCGCCATAGCCTGCCGCTAAAACTGCATTTATTATCTGCTCATCAGTCACATCTCCATCAACCGACAAGGTGTTAGTAAGCAAGCTAACACTGCAAGATGAAACACCTTGAAGTGATGAGACGGCCTTTTCAACCCTTGCACTGCAAGCGGCGCAGCTCATTCCCGTAACATTAAATTGCCTCATTCATTTTCTCCGTTTCAAAATTTCCGGTTAACCTAAAAGCTTCTCAAGTCCCTCGGTAGAATCGGTAATAGCATCTAAGGCTTTTGAAATCTGCGCGTCATAAAGAGCTGCCATAAGTTCTGAATTAAGTCCTACCTCTTTTTGCTCTCCTGTCAGCATATTTTTAAGAACGCATTTGCCGTTATTGATTTCATCATCACCGATAACAGTGCTAAAAATAGCACCTATTTTATCGGCATATTTCATCTGAGCCTTAACCGAGCGGCCGGTAACATCGGTAACCGCAATAAAGCCCTCGTTTCTCAACATTGTGCAAACTTCGGTGCTTTTAAGCTTTGCGGCCTTACCCATTGTTCCGATATAAATATCGGCTTTTTTGGGTTCAGGGAACTCAGCGCCCTGACTTTCAAGAACCATAATAAGACGCTCAAGACCCATAGCAAAGCCTAAAGACGGCATTTTAGGACCGCCCATCTGGTCAACAAGACCATCATATCTGCCACCGCCCAATACGGTTGACTGCGCACCGATATCGCCCGAGACGAATTCAAAAACAGTCTTAGTATAATAGTCAAGACCGCGAACAATTTTAGGATTAACAGTAAAGTTTAAACCGACAGCATTAAGATGCTCCTTAACGCCCTCAAAATGCTCACTGCATTCATCGCAAAGATAATCAAGCATAACGGGCGCTTTATCGGCAATCTCCTTGCAAACGGGAGATTTGCAATCGAGAATGCGCATAGGATTGCGCTCTAACCTATCCTTGCAAGTCTCGCAAAGTTCGTCTTTTCTCGAAGCAAAATAAGCCTTTAAGGCTTCATGATATTTGCCTCTGCATTCGGGGCAACCAATTGAGTTAATCTCAAGCGAGATGTTATTAACACCAACGCTTTTTAAAACTGAATCGGCAAAGAGAATCATCTCAGCATCTGCTGCAGGGTCAGCCGCGCCAAACATTTCGGCACCAAACTGATGGAACTCTCTCATTCTGCCTGCCTGCGGCTTTTCGTAGCGGTAGCAGCCTCCGACATAGCAAGCTTTAACAGGCAACGCGCCATGAACAAGACCATGCTCAATAACAGAGCGAACAACACCTGCGGTAAACTCAGGGCGCAAGGTTATAGAGCGGTCTCCCTTATCAATAAAGGTATACATTTCTTTTTGAACAACATCGGTTGTTTCACCAACATTCTTAGTGAAAACCTCGGTATGTTCAAAAACAGGAACTCTTATTTCTTCAAAGCCAAAAAGCTTTGCAGTATCGAGCAGTTTTCTTTCAACAAACTGCCATTTATAGCTATTTTCCGGTAAAACGTCGGCAGTTCCTTTTATAGCTGTATTAAACTTAGCCATTTCTACTTCTCCATTTCAAAACGAAATTTAATCCCCACCGTTAAGCAGGGATTAAAGAATTATCCTTTGTGAACAATTTCGCGCCAATCAAGGTCGCCTCTTTCGAGACCATGGATTAACATTTCAGCGGTTGCAATATTAGTTGCAACCGGAATATTATGAACATCGCAAAGGCGAATTATCGCCGATTCATCAGGCTCACTGGGTTTAGGAGTTAACGGGTCTCTAAAAAGGAGGACCATATCTATTTCATCGCAACCGATGCGCGATGCTATCTGCTGTGCTCCACCCTGCTCACCACTTAAGAATTTAACTATTTCAAGACCAGTTGCTTCGGCAACAAGCTTGCCGGTTGTTCCGGTTGCGAGAATGGTATGGCGACTCAAAATTCCGCAATAAGCAATACAAAATTGCACCATCAGTTCCTTTTTTGCATCATGTGCTATCAACGCTATATTCATATTAAACCATCCCCCTATAAAATATCTTTTATTTTTGGCAGCTTTATATCATTACCCGATATCCTTGCTGCTATCCTATGAATTGCGGCAGATGCCACTGATAAGGACATCGGCCTTTTACCAAAGGAATTTATACGCTTATCCTCCGGCACGATTCCCAAAAGCCTTGCTCTCGCAGAATCAATTATATCATCAATGCAAATCTTTTTACCCTTGTTATCGCGAGGTTTAAAGCGATTTATAATAAGCCTGCATTTGATATTGAATTTTGAAAGTTCTGAAACTAAATTACCTGTATTCTTAACGGAAATAAAATCAGTTGTTGTAACTGCTATAAAATCGGCAGTTAAATCAAGACCGCCCAATCTTTCAGCAGGTATCTGCCCTTTAGTATCAACTATAATATAGTCATATTTTTCCTGGACCTGCTTTAATAATGCGGATAGTTTTGAAAAATCTATCGGCTGATTCAAAATCGGCGATAAAATGACGCTGACACCCTTTAATTCAGGGACAGAGACTAAAGCATCATAAAATGCATCAAAATCGTTTAAAACATCAAAAAGGTCAGCCACTGTATTTTGCTCTATAGACAAAAGCGAGTCAAGACATCTTGCGCCTTCATCAGCATCAATAAGCAAAACCTTTTTATAGGCATTGGAAAACGCAGTAGCAAGACCTACTGCTATGGTTGATTTTCCGCTTCCGCCCTTAGAGGAAACTAAAACAATAACCTTGCCCATATCTACACCTTTCCGTCAGTTTACAAGTAATATTTTACCATAAATAAAGCATTTTGTAAAGATAAAGAGTTACCCGAGCGGCACATTCGGCATATCTTCCTGATACGAATCTTCAGAGGTGAAGAAATATTCATCAAGTATAGCCTTTGCAATAGGACCGGTTGAAATACTGTGCTCACCATGTTCGATAACTATTGAAATTGCAATTTCAGGGTCCTCAAAAGGAGCAAAAACAATCAGAACGCTGTTATCCGGTCCCGTTGTCTGCGCTGTTCCTGTTTTACCGCCAACATTTATCGGATAATTGGCAAAATACGCACTGGCAGTTCCTTCGGCAGTAACCGAAAGCATACCCTCTTTAACAATATCAATAACCCCATCGCTTACATCGCTTTTTGCGGCAACTGTAGGCATATTCTGCAACACAACATTATTTCCAGAGGCCGAAACAACCTTATTAAGCAGAGTTGTTTTATATCTTGTTCCGCCGTTTGCAATGGTTGCGGTATAGGTTGAAAGCTGAAGTGGAGTAAACGAGTTGTCAGACTGACCGATGGCAGCTGAAAGAGTTTGTCCGTCATACCAGATAGAGCCAACCGAGGAGGAATACTTAGGACCCGCCAAAACACCCGAAGATTCCGCGGTTTCAACTCCCGTTTTTTCGCCAAATCCAAACAGCCTTGAATAGTTATTAAGCTTGGTTATACCAACCTGCCTGCCGCAGTCAAAGAAGAAGTAGTTGCAGGACTTGGAAATAGAACTGATAACATTCATAGTTCCATGGTAGTGCATACAGCTAGGCTGATAGTCTTCATAATAAGTGTATTTCTCAACACATTTAACGGTTGTATATCTATCAATGATATTTTCTTGCAGACCTGCAATTGCAACTAATGGCTTAAAGGCCGAGCCTGGAGGATATGTTCCCCTGAAAGCGCGGTCAAAAAGTGGGTTGTTGGGACTGCTCAAAATCGAAGAATAATCGTTGTAATAATCATCAAAGCTGTAGGTTGGATAATTGGCAGACGCTAAAACCTCACCAGAATCAACCTTAGTCACAACAACCGCGCCGCCCGTTATTTTGGAGCCGCTGGAATTCAGCTTTTTAATATGTTTTGCAAGAATTTCCTGCGAAACCTTTTGTAATTTTGAATCAATAGTAAGATAAACAGTATTGCCCTGCTTAGGCTGGCTCGTTATCTCACTTTTAACCATATTCCCCGATTTATCAAAGTAATAGGTAAGCTTGCCGTCGGTTCCTTTTAAATGGCTTTCGAAAGCCTTTTCAACACCCGATTTGCCAACATAATCGTTATAGGAATATCCTTTATCGGATAGTTCCTCCCATTCCTCTGAATAGATTTTTCCGATAGTTCCGATAATCTGCGTTGCAAGCTCGGGGTCTTTATACTCGCGATAGGTTGAAACAGTAATTTCAACACCAAGAATACCAGTATAGCTTTCGGATAACGAAATCATCAGCTCGGGTGAAATATCCTCCGCCAAAACAAAGGGGTTAGAAACCGAGAAATCGGCTTTTTCCATTGAATAGCGAACACCCATAAGCAAACGCTTTTCAGCGGTTGAATAGGTTTCGAGCGAATATCTTTTTATCATCTCGATATAGCAGTTATCAACCGTTGCGTAATTATTGAGTCCCAACCTCTTTTTGAGGGCAATAACATCGTTATCATCCTCACTCTCTGAGAACTCAAAAGGTGCATTATCAGTTAATGGCAAAACGTCGTTCCATTCTTCGCCGTGGTCCTTTAAAATCTTACAAAGCGAAAGAATCGTCTTATTATAATCGGCTTTTTTGAGATACGCACTGTTCAAAGTAACATTGTATCCCTCACGATTGGTAACTATAGGTCTTCCATAGCGGTCAACAATAATTCCTCGCGAAGCTTTAATGGTGGTGGAAATGCCTTTTAAATTTTGGTTTTGACTTTCAAACTCTTCGGTTGAAATAAGCTGAAAATCAATACCGCGAACCGAGAAAATCATAAAAACGGAAAGCATTAGGCAAATAAGAAAAACTATTCTGGGATTTTCTTTTCTCTTGGTTCTCAAACCATCCACCTCCTTTTAAAATTCCTTAATAATTTATTCTTTGGGTTGAATTCTCTTTAAAATCGGATTGACTAGGAAAAAGATTAAGATACCAACTGCCGCAGTATAAAGAACAGACGGCAAGGTATAATTAAGTAAAACTATATGCGGTGTCGGGTCAATAAAAGCATAAAGCAAAAGCCATTTTAAGAAGAAATAAAGTGCCGAACATACAGCATTTAAAACTATAGCGGCAGTAAGGTTTTTATTGAAATAATGGCTTGTAATAAATCCACATGCAAAGCCTATAACTGCGAGCAACACAGTGTTATAGCAAAGCGTTGATGCATAAACATCAGTCAGCGCCCCTGCAACAAAGCCTATTATGCCGCCCAAGGTATCGCCAAAGTAATATCCTGCATAGATAACGGCAGGCAGTATAAGCAAGGCAGACGCGGTTTTAATTTGTAGGGTTAAAAGTCCTGTTGACTGCATAAGGCATATAAGCAAGCAAACAAGCATATAGCCCATAAAGGAAATTATAATTCTTGCTCTCGAATAATTCATAACTTAATTCTCTCCACTTTGAGCAGAGCCTTGCCCAGAGTAATAGGTTATGACCATAACATCTCTTAAGTGCTCAAAATCAACCGCAGGCTCAACAACTGCATAAAGCGAGGTATCCTTAACCTGCTGCTTTATATCGGAAACGGTTCCAACAACAAGCCCTGCAGGGAAAACGCTTCCGCCCATAGTTACAATATGGTCGCCTATTGAAACCGAGCAATCGCGCTTTAAGTTATAAAGTCCCGTCTTTCCGTTAATTGCAAGCTCGGAGCCACCCGAAACAACACCCTCATCGGAGGTTCTCGAGTCCTTACCGCCCGCTTTGAGCGAGGGACTAAAAACGGTGCAAACCTTAGAATAAGAAGGTGCAACCTCACAAACATAGCCAACTAAGCCCTCAGGAGTTATAACAGGGTCCTTTAAAGAAACACCGTTTAAAAGGCCTGCGTTGATAGTAAAGCCTTTATATGGGTCAGTAACATCATTGGTTGTAACGGTTGCAATCTGGAAAAGCATATCGGGGTTCTTTTCCTTAACCCCTAAAAACTCCTCATAAAACGCATTCTGCTCTAAAACTGATTCATATTCAACCAATTCTGCTGAAAGCTTAGAGTTTTCTTCTCTTAGTTTTTCAATTTCTGCCAACAAAGCATTATTATCCGCCAATGAGGCTTTAAATTTATCAATCTTATCTGAAACACCCGAAAAAACCTTTTGAATAGGTGTTGATATAGCGCCAAACAAGCTGCTTATAGGAGAAGAAAGATTGCTGATAACTGCAACCGAGGCTGTTAACACAGCAAGAGCAACAACGGTTGCTACTATTACTTTAAATTTTCTGCTTTTGAAGAAAAAACGCACCGATGATGCCCCCTTTCTAAAATTTATCTGTATTTCTTACCTCTTTTGAATACATAGGTATCAAAGGTTAAGTTAGTTTCAATCTTTTTGCCGATACCCAAAGCAACGCAATCAAGCGGATTATTAGCAACCTTAACTTTCATTCCGGTTTCGGCTTCAATAAGTTTATCAATATTGCGGAGCTTCGCACCGCCGCCGGTTAAAACGATACCTTTATCGATAATATCAGCCGCAAGCTCAGGAGGGGTTTTTTCAAAGGTTGAGCGAATGGTATCAACAATTAAATAAAGCTGGTCATAAATAGCTTCTCTTACATCTGCAGCTGAAACCTCAATGTTTTTTG
>JAZOQD010000045.1:0-2303 GCA_045655925.1 Acutalibacteraceae bacterium
GATTGCTCTGCAGTTGATTCAAAAACGGTTTCGCAGAAACCTGCTTTTTGTGTTTCGCAGTTTAAGTTCATATTATTCCTCCTGTTATATTTATCACCACAATATATTCATTCCCTGTCCAATTTATTACCTTCGGGCTCACTTTTTCCAAATTTCTTCAAAATAATTATAATTATTTTAAAATTTTTTTAAATTTATATTTACAATTAAAAAACTTTATATTATAATAAAAGCGTATAAATAATGAAAGGAGCAACACCATGCCCGAATTTACTTATGAAATCGTTGAATCCGTAGCAGTTCTTTCAGAAAACCCCAAGGGTTGGACAAAGGAACTTAACCTCATCAGTTGGAACGGAAGAGATCCCAAGTATGATATCCGTGAGTGGGCACCTGACCATGAAAAAATGGGCAAGGGCGTTACACTCAGCAAGGACGAAATGGCAGCACTCAAAGATGCCGTTATGAATCTTAAATAATTAATGCTTCAGGCGGGCGTTGCGGAATATAACCGCAACGCCTTTCTTTCAGTAATTTTAAATGTTCGGGAGATGCCATTATGAGTAATGAACCTAACCGCAAAATTTCTGAATTTAAAGTTTATGACAGACGCTATGTTGGTGTTAAAGAAACCGTTGCATACCTGCTGAATGATTTTTCAAACGCATTCAACATAAACGCCTATACTGACAGATTTATTTGGGACGTTGTTAAAATTGATTTTAAAACCAACGCTCTTGTTACGCTCTTTACAGGTGCATGGGATATAATCAACGACCCGATTATCGCCGCTTTAGTTGACAAAACACGAACCCGTTGGGGCAAATTCAGACCTTATCTTATCGGATTCCAGATTCCTCTGACCCTGCTTGGTTCGCTTTACTGGCTTATTCCTTTCTTTTTTCCAGGCACATCCGGCACATACCTGCCAAAACTTATTTATTATTTTGCTTTTAACGTTATATCCGAAACGGCAGGCACTTTCACCTCCGTTGCAAAAGCGGGATATATGACTACAGTTACGCCACACCCTAATGACAGAGCAAGGCTGATTACCCTTGCGGAGTTGCTCACGGGATATATGGGCGAAGATATGCCGAACTACATAATGGGCGTCCTGGTTGACCTGATAAACAATAACATCCTGAAATGGAAACTTCAGAATGTTTTCCTTGCAATGGGTCTTGGTACAAGCATAATCTCATGCGCATGTACATTTTATTTCTTCCTGGTGTCAAGAGAAAGAGTTATGCAGTCTGTTGAAGCACCGAGTGTTAAACAAGGCTTGAAAGCGGTTATCAACAACTACCCTGTTCTTCTGATTACCCTTTCTGATTTCCTCGGCGGCTTCAGCGTAGGCTCAAGCAGCACAAACTATTTTATAGATGTTCTCGGCTCTGCTTCACTGCAAACAATCCTTAATCTTCCCTCAGGCCTTAACGGCTCAATCAGTTACGCTTTTGTTAAACCAATCAGAGAGCGATTCTCAACAAAAGCAATTTGGGTTTTTGAAGATTTGTATACCCGTTTCTGGATAATTCTTCTCTTTATAATCGGCTCAATCAAAAAGAACTATAAGAAAAGGCTGCTGATGTGTATTCTTTTCGGCGTTCAGGCTTGGTTTGACAAATGGGCATTCGGCATTAGAAAAGTTGTTAAAGCGGAACTTTATAACGAAGCAATGGACTACTGCGAATGGAAGAACGGCTACCGCGTTGAAGCAACCATAGGAGTTGCAAGAAACCTTATCGCAAAAGTACAAAACATAGTCATGACATCCGTCAAAAGCCTTATTCTCAGCGCAATCGGTTATGAACAAGGTATTGCAATCGGCACACAGACAGATAAAACAAAATGGTGGCTGTTTGCCCTTTGCACAGGTATTCCGCAGTTAACGGGAATCCTTGCGGTTATACCCAAATTCCTTTATCCCCTTTCGGGCAATTTAAGAGACCGTATGTATAACGAACTGATGATAAAGCGCCGCGAAATGAACGAAAGAATGACAAACGTAGATAACGAAATAAGAATTCAAATAGAAGAAAGCGTATAAATCCTATGAATAACAGACCATTAAAAACAATTATTGTAGGCGGCGGACACCGAAGTCTGACTTACGCCGCACTTTCAGAAATCGAAAGCGATAAAATGGAAATTGTCGGCGTTGCTGACCCCGATGCAAACAGAAGGGCATCAATCGCCCAAAAGTATAACATTCCGCCCGAAAGATGCTTTTCCTCTGCCGAGGAACTTGCCGCTGCGCCAAAATTTGCGGATGCGGTTATCAACGGCACAATGGACCA
>JAZOQD010000046.1:0-12558 GCA_045655925.1 Acutalibacteraceae bacterium
ATGAAGAAGAGTATTATTCATAATAAGAGGAATAAGCTTCTCAGGGAACTGATAAGGTCCGTAGTTGTTAGAGCAACGGGTGATGTTAATAGGAAGCTTATAGGTATCATGATAAGCCTGAACAAACATATCTGCAGCGGCTTTAGATGACGAGTAGGGAGAGTGGGGGCAAAGAGGAGTAGTCTCCATAAAGAAGCCTGTTTCTCCTAATGAGCCGTAAACCTCATCGGTTGAAACCTGATGGAATTTAACGCCTTCTTTATACTGGTCATCGCCAATTTGCCAAGCAGCTTTTGCAATATTAAGCAAGTTAACAGTTCCTAAAACATTAGTCTTAACAAAAATCTCGGGGTCGCTTATGCTGCGGTCAACATGGCTTTCTGCAGCAAAGTTAACAACATAGTCAATTTCGTTTTCGTTAAATATCTTTTGAATGGCGTCATGGTCGCGGATATCTGCCTGAACAAATGAATAGTTTGGGTTGTTTTCAACCGAGGTAAGATTTTCAAGGTTGCCAGCATAGGTAAGCGAGTCAACATTGATGATCTTAACATCATTGTATTTGTTGAGCATATAAATAACAAAGTTTGAACCGATAAATCCGGCACCGCCGGTAACAAGATAAGTTTTCATTTTGTTTACTCCGTTCTTTTATTTAAAAGGCTAAAGCCTTAAATAACTTAATTCAGATTTTCAATATATTCTTTCAGTGCATCTTCCCAATAGCGCATCTTATCGCCGACAGTCTCTTCTAAATGAAGATTGCGAAGCGAAGAAAAAGCAGGTCGCTTTGCTTTTCTGCCTGATGCTTCGGTTGAGCAAGGTGAAATATCGCAGGGGATTTTTGAATACTCTAAAATCTTGCAGGCAAAATCGAACCAAGAGCATTCTCCACTGCCTGTGCAATGATATATTCCGTAGTTCTCGGTCGCGGCAACTGCTAAGATGTGATAGGCCAAATCATCGGCATTGGTTGGGTTTCCGCGTTGGTCATCAACAACCTTTAAAACACCCTTTTCACGTGCTACTCGCATAATGGTTTTAACAAAGTTATTACCAATATATCCGTAAAGCCATGAGGTTCTTAAAATAAAGTGCTTTGTGCAGTTATCTATAACTGCTAACTCACCACCCAGTTTTGATTTTCCGTATTCAGTAACGGGGCAGGTGGGGTCGCTCTCGATATAAGGAACCGTGGCATCACCTTTAAAAACATAGTCGGTGGAAATATGAATAAGCTTAGCGCCGATATCCTCTGCAGATTTTGCAAGATTATGGGGACCCTTGGTGTTAGCATTATAAGCGGCTTCGGGCGCATCCTCGCAACCATCGACATTAGTCATTGCGGCACAGTTTATTATAATTTCAGGCTTATTTTCTTTAACGAATGAAGAAACAGCCTGTTCATCCGATATATCGAGAGTATCAATATCAACTCCGATTACCTGAGCATTCATAAACTGCTCAGGGATTGCTCCTAAAGAATTGCCACCGTTTGAAATAATGCTGGCAAGAGCATTTCCAAGCTGGCCTTTGGAGCCGGTAATCATAATCTTCATATTAAAGCCTCGTCTTTCTGCGGTTAATAATCTGAAACTTAATAAATATGAACGGTAAGACTTGCTTTTGACGATAATTATCTATCTGCAAACTACACCGAACTTATAATATCATAAACCTTGTTCTTTTTCAACATCTAATAACAAAATATTGTTGAAAATTGCGCTAATAAATGATAATATAATGCATATAGTGTTTGAAAGGCGGGTGGATCGAAATTGGAAAAGAAGAAAAATGAAAAATCTATTCATTCAGGCCATCGCCAGAGATTGAGAAATAGATTTATTGAAAACGGTCTTGACGGCTTTAATGACCATGAGATTTTAGAGCTTCTTTTGTTTTATTGTATCCCAAGAAAAGATACTAATGAGCTTGCGCATGAATTGCTTGACCATTTCGGTTCATTGAGTGCTGTATTTAATGCTTCGGTTGAGCAACTGATGGTTGTTAACGGCATATCAACCTCTGCCGCAGTATTTATAACTATGATTGCTCCTGTATGCAGAAGATATAATGATGATTTCGATAAAATTAAAAAGCTGAAGGACCCTGAAAATTGCGGCGAATATTTTGTTAAGTATTATAAGAATTTGAAGGTCGAGCAGGTTACCGTTCTTTGCATTGATTCCGCTTGCCGCGTTTTAGGTTTTGAGAAGGTTTGTGAGGGCGATGCCAACGCGGTAATGATTAATTTCAGAAAGCTTGTCGAAAAGGTTGTAAAATATCCTAATTGTAACGCCTGCATAATTGCTCATAATCATCCAAACGGTATTGCTTTACCGTCGCGAGATGATATTTCGGCAACTGCTGAACTCAAGCAAACCTTAGCTGCTATGGGCATAACCTTAGTTGACCATATTGTAGTAGAGCAGGATGATTATATTTCAATGGCATCCTCTCCGGGATTTAAAAATATTTTCAAATAAAAGCGTATTCTTAAAAGTTTTAAGAGAACGCTTTTTTTATTTTTTTGAAGTTGGTAAATTGTAATAAATTTAGGAGTATAAATTATTGATAAGGATACTTGAAATCATAAATAAAGTGTGCTATACTTATTCAAAAGAAATAAATTTGTGAAAAATTGTTCATTAAATTTGTTTGTTTTGCACAATTTGCGAACCGATTTTCCAACATTGTGCCTTTTTTTAATCAATAATCGCCTTTAAAATATAAAAAGGCGGAAGAATGGAGTTTTAGTTATGAAACAGTTTGACATCTCTAACATCAAGAGCATTGCTCTGCTTGGCCATGGTTCGTCCGGTAAGACTACTTTGGCAGATGCAATGCTTTACGTAGCAGGAATGACCGACCGTATCGGCAGCACAGCCGATGCAACAACGGTTATGGATTTTGATGCAGAGGAGAAGCAACGCAAGGTTTCTATCTCAACCTCCGTTTATCAGTTTGAATATAAGGATAAGAAAATCAATCTTTTGGATGCTCCCGGTCTTTTTGACTTTGCGGGAGGTGTCAGTGAGGCTTTAACTGCGGCAGATGCGGCACTAATTGCTTTATCAGGTAAATCGGGTCTTACCGTTGGTGCCCAGCTTAATTATGATTCTGCTAAGGAAGCGGGCGTTCCCGTTGCTTTCTTTATCGGTAAATTAGATTCGCCGAGAGCATATTTCTATAGAGTTATATCAACCCTTACAGCTCATTATGGTGCAACTATTTGCCCCGTTGTTATTCCTTATTGCCAGGGTGAAACAGTTGTTTCCTATGTCAACTTGATTGAGAATAAGGCATATAGCTATAACGGAACAAAGGCTACTGAAGCTCCGTTGCCTGATGATGCCGATATTTCAAATATGCGTGATGTTTTGCTTGAGGCCGTTGCATCTGTAAGCGAAGAGCTTATGGAAAAATACTTTGGCGGCGAGGCCTTCACTCCTGATGAGATAAAGGATGCTCTGTCTAAAGGTATGGCATCGGGTGAAATCAGCCCCGTATTCTGCGGAATCAATAACACAGGCGCCGCAGTTGATATGTTGCTTGATATTTTATCTGATATTGCTCCTTCGGCTCAAATCAGAGAATACAGCGTTGAAAAAGGCGGAGCGGAAGGTAAAGAAAACTGCAATCCTGCGGCCAGTGATGCAGCTGTTGTATTTAAAACCATTGCTGACCCGTTTGTTGGCAAGTTGTCATACTTAAAGGTTATCTCAGGAAGCATTAAATCTGATATTAAACTTGTCAATCAACGCACCGGTAAGGAAGAAAAGCTTGGCAAGATTATGTGGTTAAAAGGTGGCAAGCAGGAGGATGCCGATAAAGCAATAGCAGGTGATATCTGCTCTGTTGCAAAGCTTGGTGATGTTAAAACAGGCGATACTCTTTGCGCGGCAGGCGCTAATATAGCGATTAAAACTGTCCCGTTCCCGAAGCCCACTCTTTCAATGGCAGTTTATGCTCAGAACCGCGGTGAAGAAGAGAAAATTGCTCAAGGCTTAGCAAAGCTTTCGGAGGAAGACCCCGCAATTGTTGTCGGAACAAATAAGGAAACAAGGGAACAGATTGTTTCCGGTCTTGGCGAACAGCATATTGATGTTATTGCATCCAAGCTCAAAGCAAAGTTTGGTGTTGGAGTAACCCTTAAAGCACCTAAGGTTGCATACCGCGAAACCATCAAGAAAAAGGTTAAGGTGCAGGGAAGACATAAGAAGCAGTCTGGCGGTCATGGCCAGTTCGGCGATGTCTGGATAGAATTTGAACCTTGTGATTGCGAGGGAATGGAATTTGCCGAGAATGTTTTCGGCGGTTCGGTTCCTAAAAACTTCTTCCCGGCAGTTGAAACAGGTCTTCGCGATTGCATCAAAAAAGGAACCCTTGCAGGCTATCCCGTTGTTGGCCTTAAAGCCACTCTTGTTGACGGTTCTTATCATCCGGTTGACTCTTCTGAAATGTCCTTCAAAATGGCGGCAGCAGTTGCCTTTAAAACAGGAATCCCTATGGCTAACCCTGTCCTTTTAGAGCCTATAGGAACACTTAGTGTTATCATCCCGGAGGATGTTATGGGCGATGTTATTGGCGATATAAACAAGCGTCGCGGCAGAGTTCTCGGAATGAACCCGCTTCACAACAAAAAACAGGAAGTTGTTGCCGATGTTCCTATGTCGGAAATGGGCGATTTCTCAACCGCTATGCGTTCAATAGCCCAAGGCAGAGCAGTATTTGAGTATAACTTTGCTCGCTATGAGGAGGCTCCTGACTTTATTGCCAAAAAGGTTATAGCAGAGAGCGATAATCAGTAATTTTAAGCCCGAAAACTTTCGGTTTTCGGGCTTTTTTATATTTCAAATGAAGCCATAGCGTTGGCTTTATATTTACTTGCTAAATGAACATAGGTTGAGGCTGTAAATGAAACGCTCGAGTGCCTTAACTGCTCTGAAACAAGCTTGGTATCTCCGCCGGATTTTTCATATAGCTTTGAGGCGAAGGTGTGTCTTAAAGTGTGAAGGCCTGTTTTTTCAATGCCGGCCGCGTTTAACAGGTTGTAAAACCGCTTTTCAAGAGACCTTGGCCCTAACGGTTTATCACCGTTATGGATAATATATCCCTCATAGCCTTGAGGCTCTTCGGCTCTTAGTTGCTTTATAATTTCTATTGCAGTTTTGCTAACACTTATAACAGCATTACTGCCTTTGGTTTTTGTTTGACCTATAACGGTATTTCTTTTAGGGCCGATGCCATTACCGTAATCTCTGCTTTTAACAGAAGAAATACTCCTTTTGATATTTAGAGTCATATTACTAAAATCAAAGTCACTGTATTTAAGACCGCTTGCTTCTCCGGCACGTAGCCCTGTATTTAACATAAAAATAAAAAAAGATGCTTGTTTTAATTTGAATTTTCCGCTATTGTGTTTTTTATAGGCGGTATATTTCAATCTCTCTATTTCTTCATCGCTTAAAACTCTCATTGCAGTTTTATCTGAAAACTTAAGCTTTGAGTTAACTAATTCCAATTCCTCCTTTGAAAGAGTTTTGTTATCAAGAAGCTTATTTCCTAACTGCAGACGTTTTTCCTTTAAAGCTTCTTGTTTTGCTAAAACAAATTCCTTTTTAAACATTTTAACCTGCAAAGTAGGGTTGGTTGAAACCTCGTTTGTTACTAAATATTTGTATTTAAAAAATTCTGATAAAAAGCGGTAAACCTTTAACAAGGTTGAATAACTGTAGCCTTTGCAGAGATTATAATTCATAATAGTTTTGATATCATTCTTGTCTATTTGATATAGTCCTTTATGCTCCAATTCGTTTAAAGCAGGCAGTATTTGATATTTAAAGATACATTCTGTTCTGTCAAAGGTTGAATCGCGAATAGTTCCGTATTTTTCATGATAAAGCCAATCGGATAGATGTGTCTTAAAATCAGATTCAGAGCAACTTTCTTCCCGATAATTGTAATTGATTGAGTCAAAATCGATAATCATTTGATTTTTCCTTTCTAATATTTAATCTTTTTGTTGTTTTTATATTTCCCATTTTATATAATAATCTTGAAGAGTGATGCAACCAGGAGGCTCAATATGTCTTTGAAAAACAAATTGAGAATTTTAGAAATTGACCCATATCTTAAGCCCTATGAGAAGGATATTTCTCTAAGGGTTGAAAGCTATGCTTCAAAGAAAAAAGAACTCTTAAAAGAACATAAAAAGCTGTCTGATTTTGCAAATGGTCATAAATTTTTCGGCTTTCATAGAACCAATACCGGTTGGGTTTATAGAGAATGGGCTCCTAATGCGGATAGTATGTATTTAACCGGAGATTTTAATAATTGGGGTATTACTAGCCACCCGATGCAAAAAGTTGACAACGGTGTGTTTGAAATCGTTTTAGATGGCAAAGATGCTTTGAAGATTGGTCAAAAAGTTCAGGCGGTTGTTATAAGCGGAGAAAAAACTCTGAGAAGGATTCCGAGTTACGCAACAAGAGTGGTTCAGGATAATAAAACATATCTTTGGTGCGCAGAGATAGAAGAACCTGAAAATGATTTTTGTTGGACCGATAAGAAATTTAAATTCAAAGGAACACCTTTCATTTATGAATGTCATATCGGTATGTCAGGCGAAGAGGGTAGGGTTTCAAGCTTTAAAGAGTTTAAGGATAACGTTTTGCCGAGAATCAAAGAGTTAGGTTATAACGTTATTCAAATTAT
The DNA here is from genome assembly GCA_045655925.1 of Acutalibacteraceae bacterium. Taxonomy (GTDB): domain Bacteria; phylum Bacillota; class Clostridia; order Oscillospirales; family Acutalibacteraceae; genus UMGS172. The sequence goes on from JAZOQD010000046.1 coordinate 6,718, forward strand.
GGCTATTATGGAGCATCCTTATTATGGCTCGTTTGGTTATCAGGTGTCAAATTTCTTTGCTCCGTCATCGAGGTTTGGAAATAAAAACGATTTAAAAGACCTTGTAAATACCGCGCATAGTATGGGTATAGCTGTTTTATTGGATGTTGTTCATTCTCATGCCGTTAATAATACAAACGAGGGCCTTAATGAGTTTGATGGGACCGATTATCAATATTTTCATAAGGGTGATAGGGGTAATCACCCGGCCTGGGGAACTAAACTCTTTAATTATGGCAAAAATGAGGTTTTGCATTTCCTTTTGTCAAACTTAAAGTATTGGTTGGAGGAGTTCCATTTTGATGGTTTCCGTTTTGACGGTGTTACTTCAATGCTTTACCTTGACCATGGCCTTGGCAGCGCATTTACAAATTACGATATGTATTTCTCAATGAATACCGATGTTGAGGCTATCAACTATCTTATGCTTGCCAACGAGCTTATTCACGAGGTTAATAAAAACGCTTTAACTATAGCCGAGGATATGTCGGGTATGCCGGGAATGTGCATTCCTATTAAAGATGGCGGCATCGGCTTTGATTACAGGCTTTCTATGGGCGTTCCTGATTTATGGATAAAGATTCTAAAAGAGGTTGCCGATGAAAATTGGGATATGGGCAAGCTTTGGTTCGAGCTTAACAGCAGAAGACCGCTTGAAAAGAATATCGGCTATGCCGAATCGCATGACCAGGCATTAGTTGGAGATAAAACAATAATGTTCCGCCTTTGCGATGCCGAAATGTATAGCGGTATGCAAAAATTCTGCGATAATAACGTTATAGATAGGGGAATCGCTCTGCATAAGATGATAAGATTGCTTACCGCCTCCTTGGCAGGTGAGGGCTATCTTAATTTTATGGGTAATGAGTTTGGCCATCCCGAATGGATAGATTTTCCGAGAGAAGGTAACGGCTGGAGCTATCATTATTGCCGCAGACAATGGAGCCTTGTTGACAATGAAAATCTTCGCTACAGAGAGCTAAATGATTTTGATAGGGCTATGATATCTGTCTTAAAAGATAATGATATACTTTCAAAGCAAGCTGTGAACAAGTGGCTGCATCAAGAGGATAAAATAGTAGTGTATGAGATGGGCGATACCGTCTTCGCTTTTAATTTTAATCCTACAAGGTCGTTTGACGGATATTTTATCCCTGTATCAAAAGAGGGAAAATACAAGGTTATTCTTTGCTCTGATGATGGTGTTTTTGGCGGCCATTCAAGAGCGGATTCAAATGCCGAATATTATGCCCGTAAAACCCCTGCCGATTGGGTAGGTTTTAACTGCTATCTGCCATCAAGAACAGCTATCGTTTTTAAAAATATAAAATAATCTTAACCAATATATGCGCACATCAAAACTGATGTGCGCTTTGTTTTTGGTTTAATAAATTCTGTTCAAAGGAATATACTTATTCTGGAGGGCGAGAATATGAGAAAATCATTGTTTTTCTGGCAGGTTGCAGGTTTTTTGTTTACAGGTGTTGCAGGTGTTCTGCTACATTTTCTTTTTGATTGGACAAATAATAACGCAATTATTGCATTGTTTTCAGCAGTCAACGAATCAATATTTGAACATATGAAATTGCTGTTTTACCCAATGCTGATTTTTTCGCTGATCCAAAGTCGGTATATTGCTGATAAATATGATAATTTTTGGTGCGCAAAACTAATCGATATTTTGCTTGGAATGATTATTATTCCGGTGCTTTACTATTCTTATACCGGTATTTTTGGGGTTTCGGCCGATTGGTTTAATATTGTGATTTTTTATATTGCTGCGGCGGCTTCGTATATAACAGAGGCTAAAATCTTATCCAATAAAAACGGTCCTCATATTTCATCCGGAGTTTCAAAAGCGATTTTATGCGGCGTAGCGGTTCTGTTTATTATTTTAACATTTATGCCGCCAAAGATTCCATTGTTCAAAGACCCCCTGAGCAATCATTACGGATATAAATCAAATCGCCCTTAATTTTATTTTGCATATGATAAAATAAGAGGTGATGTTTAAATGAATTCTTGTGAATTGACCGCGTCTATAACTGCTGTTGCAAATGCGCTTTCATGCAGGTTGAATAATGAGGAGCTGTCGATTCTTGCAGCTGTTCTGGTTCAACTGGGAGATACACTTGCCACAATTTCTTTGCAACGAACGATTTGTGAAAACAACAAGGTTTAACGAATATCTTGATAGTTTTTCATAAAACTATCAAGAGGGGGTTGTGAGATGTATATAATAAAGGTTGTTTTAACATCGGTTTTGTCTGCGATTTCGTTGTTCATTATTGCAAAAATAATGGGTCATAAGCAGATGTCGCAGTTAGACTTTTTCGGTTATATTACAGGAATAACCATAGGCTCGATTGCGGCCGAATTGGCAACCGAACTTGAAAATCCGTTAAAACCTCTTATTGCTATGGTTGTTTACGGTGTTATAACCGTTTTCTTAACGCTATTATCAAGCAAATTCCCTAAAACGAGAAAATATGTTAACGGAACGCCTACGATCGTTATGATGAACGGCAAACTATATCGAAAAAACTTAAAGAAAGCCAAAATTGATTTGAGTGATTTTATGGTAATGTGTAGGCAAGAGGGCTATTTTAACCTTAATGATATAGGAACCGCTGTTTTTGAATACAATGGCAGATTAACAATTCTTCCAAAGGCAACTAAACGCCCTGTGACTCCTGAGGATATGAATATGGTGCCTGAACCTCAAACAATCAGCACCGAAATAATTGTTGATGGCAGAATATTACACGGGAATTTAAAACGTTTAAATCTAGACTTAAAATGGCTTGAAAATGAGCTGAGAGTCCAAGGGGTTCAAACTGCGAAGCAGGTCTTTTTAGGCGTATGCGATAACGAAAAAAAGGTAACATTGTTTGTGAATGAATAAATAAATAAAGCTCCCTTATTTATAGGGAGTTTTTTTGTTAAATAAATGTTGAGGAAGTTTTTGGAAAATGTTATAATGGTTAAAAATAAAGGGTGGTGTAGGATATGACATGGGTTTTAGCTGCTATTTTTTCGGCTATTTTCGCAGGGTTAACTTCAATTCTTGCAAAATGCGGAATTAAAAAAACTGATTCTGATTTGGCAACAGCTTTAAGAACGGTTGTTGTTCTTGTCTTTTCATGGATTATGGTGTTTATTGTTGGTTCTGCGAATTCAATTGCCGATATCAGCTTAAAATCGTTCGTTTTTTTGGTGCTTTCGGGTCTTGCAACGGGTGCATCCTGGATTTGCTATTTTAAAGCATTGTCTATAGGAGATGTTAATAAGGTTGTTCCGATTGATAAATCAAGCACTATTTTAACAGTTATTCTTGCAATCCTGTTTTTTGGTGAAACCGAAAACTTGATGATTAAACTGATAGGAACCGGTTTGTTGGCACTTGGAATATTTTTAATGATTGAAAAAAAGCAATCGGATGAAAAATCAAAAGGCATAGGCTGGATGTTATATGCCGTGTTGTCAGCCGTTTTTGCTGCGCTAACATCGATTCTTGCCAAGGTCGGTATAGATGGTGTTGAATCTAATCTTGCAACTGCTCTAAGAACGGGTGTTGTGCTTATAATGGCTTGGATTATAGTGCTGTTAAAAGGTAAACAAAAAGGAATCAAAACGCTTAATAAAAAGGAACTTGTCTTTATATCTTTTTCAGGAATTGCAACAGGTGCTTCTTGGCTCTGCTATTATTATGCAATTCAAAAAGGCGTTGTAAGTGTTGTTGTTCCTATTGATAAAATGAGTATTCTTGTTGCAGTTGTTTTCTCTTATCTGGTTTTCAAGGAACGACTTTCTAAAAAAGCGCTTTTTGGGCTTTCTTTAATGCTCATTGGAACTTTAGTAATGACGCTCTAATACATAATAAAAACCGCCAGAGCGAAAGCTTTGGCGGTTTTTTGTTACAGAGCGATTTCATCAATAAGGTCAAGTTCTTCCTTCGTAAAGTTAAGATTGTCAGACATTTTAAGGTTTTCTAATATCTGCTCAGGTTTTGAAGCGCCGACTAAAACGCTTGTAATGCCTTCTTTGCTATATACCCAGGAGAGCGCCATCTGAGCTAAGGTTTGACCTCTGATTTTGGCAACCTCGTTAAGCTTTTTGATTTTTTCCAGCTTTTCGGCAGAAAGTGAGTGTTCGTTTAAGAATCTGCCGTCGGTTTTAATGCGGCTGTCAAGAGGGATACCGTTAAGATAGCGGTTTGAAAGTAAACCTTGAGATAGGGGGCTAAAAATTATCATACCCTTTTTCTTTTCAATAGAAGCTTTTAAAATCCCGTTTTTTTCAATTGTTCTGTTAAAGATTGAATAACTGTTTTGATTTATGATAAATGGGCAGTGCAGGTCGTTGAGAATCTCTGCGGCCTGCTTCATAAGTTCACCGTTGTAGTTAGAAAGGCCGACATATAGCGCTTTACCACTTTTAACAATACTGTCAAGCGCCCACATTGTTTCATAAAGCGGAGTATTGGGGTCGGGCCTGTGGTGATAAAAAATATCAACATAATCGAGGTTCATTCTTTTAAGACTCTGGTCTAAACTTGCGGTTAAATACTTCTTGCTGCCAAAGTCGCCATAAGGTCCCGGCCACATATAATAACCGGCCTTGGTGCTGATTATCATTTCATCGCGGTAGCCTTTCATATTGTTGTGAAGTATTTTGCCGAAATTGGTTTCAGCGCTACCCTCTAAAGGGCCGTAGTTGTTAGCTAAATCAAAATGAGTGATTCCGTTGTCAAAAGCAGTATAACACATTTTGCACATATTATCATAGTCAGAATTATCGCCGAAATTATGCCAAAGACCTAAAGAAACTGCAGGGAGTTTTAATCCGCTTTCGCCGCATTTTTTATATTCCATTGTATCGTATCTTTTGTTATTTGCAGTGTATTGCATATGCATCTCCTTTAAAACTACTGAATTTAAAATTATTATACCTCAAAATATCGTTTCATTCAAGAATTTAAAATATATTAGTGATTGAGAAAATTGATAAAAACTGTATAATAACTATAGAGGTGTAAACGCTATGAAAAAAATGAGAGGAATTATTTCTATGATTTTGATTTCATTATCATTATTTGGTGTTACGGGTTGTAATAATAAAAGCAGTATCGATTATAAACAAATAACGCCTAAACAAGCTAAAGAAATTATGGACTCCGAAAATGACTATATTATTATAGACGCAAGAACAGAAGAGGAGTTTGCCGATGGGCATATTAAAAATGCTGTTCTGATGCCTGAATATGAGGTTGCAGAAAGAGCAGAGAAAGAGTTGCTTGATAAAAACGCTCTCATTCTTGTATATTGCCGTAGTGGCAGACGAAGCAAAATTGCTTCCGAAGAACTCGTTAAATTAGGATATACAAATGTTCATGAATTTGGTGGAATAATAGATTGGCCGTATGATATTGTTAAATGAGGTGATTGTTATGAGTAACCTGTGAAAGAACTGCAAACATATATCACAGAGAATTATTATAGTTGCACAAACCAAATTTTGAAAGCTTAGGCCAAATGTATGTTGCCGATGAACGCTTTAAGAGAAAGATAGATAAAAATGCCGAAGGCACTGCAGAATTTGTTTTAAAGGCGATAGGAATATTCTGCTCTAAATAAAAGCCTATGATCCTCATATATTTATAATGCAAACAAAACTTGACAAATTCGGTTTAGTGGTATAAAATAAACCTTGCTTTATTGCTATCGAGGTGTCGCGAAGCTCGGTTGCCTCGCTAGTTTTGGGTGAGGTTGCGAGCGCGTCCTGTGGACGATGCAGCGAGCA
>JAZOQD010000047.1:0-12835 GCA_045655925.1 Acutalibacteraceae bacterium
TTAAAATTTCTGCGCCATCAGCATCTGAATCCGTTACTTCATTTTTGCTTAAAGCAATTTCTATAGCTTTAACGCCGCTGCTTGCATAGCACGAATTTAAAATAACAGGCTCGTTAACACTGACAGAATGAGATTTTGCAATATCAATTGTTCTTTTAACGGCTTTTTTAACATTATTAAAAATATCGTCAGATCCACTGCTCTGGACTGAATCACAGCAAAAAGCAAAATATGTATCCTTAGCACCCGAAATTATCCTTTCAAGCATTAAATACTGAGCTGCAGTAAAATCCTTAAATTCATCAATAAACACCGTTTTGCCGCTAAAAAACGAATTATCAGCCATACGCGATACGGTGTTATCAATCAAATCAAGAGGGTCAAAAAATTTATTCTCCAGAATAGCATCAAATGCTGACATAATCAGAGCTATATCGTTAAGCTTATCCTTAAAAAGCAAAGAGTCAGTCGTGTTAGCTAATTTCCTTAAATCATCTGCAGAAATATTTGACTGCTTAAGCTCTGCAGTGGTATTAAGAATTCTATTGATAAAATCGGTAGAGTTAATATACTTCGTATAATGCTTTAGATTATCTGCAACCTCTTTAACTGCGCGACTCAAAAGCAAAAAGCGCATTGAATCGTCGACAACTCTGCCCGAAACACCGCCAATTTTGGTTGAAATGGCGTTGCAAAGGCTGGTAAAGCCATAAATTTCAACCTTGTTAGACAAAACGGGTCCTAATTCGTTAAGCAAGAGTCTTTGACATTCAAAGTTATACTGTTCAGGCACAAGCAAAATAACCGGCTCGCCACTTTTAACAAGCAGCTCCAGTTTGTTTAAAAGATATTCGGTTTTGCCCGATTTCTTTCTGCCTAAAACAAGATTTAACATATTATCTCTCCTAAAGTTTTAAAAGAAAATTCTTAAAAGCAAAAGACCTAAAACGCCGGGTATTCCAAAAACCGATGAAGACACTAGATTATAAATATTCAACGGCAAATAAATCCCAGTAAAACGCGATAAAATATTAACAACAAAAAACGCTATAACGCCCGAAAATATCGACAGCGCAAGTGTTTTAATCGTTTTTTTAGTTTTAAAACTAAAATAGAACAAAAACAACAGATAAACACTCAATAAAATTATAAAAGAAATCTTAATATATTGCAAGGCAATTTCCCCTTTCAACCTCAAATATATGAAGATTTTCATAAAATAAAAACCGCCCAAGTAAAAACTTGGACGGTTTTAGACAAATTAAATTATTTGGTTGCAAGCGCAATCGCGGTTGCGGCTATTGCTATTACAAAGAAAGCAATTGCAACAAATTTGGTGATTTTTGCAACCATTGCATCAATATCTCTTGCCTTGTTCTTAGAAAAGAAGGTATCTGCTCCGCCGGAAATAGCGCCGATACCGGTGCGACGACCCTGCTGGAGAAGAACGACAGCTATGATAATAATTGAAACAACAATCATCAAAATACCGACAACAATCTGCCAAGCATTCATATACGTTACCTCCGGTTAATTATTTTAACAAAAATTAATATATCACAAACAAATTAAGAATGCAACATATTTTTACATAGGATGAACTTTAGAAGCTGCATCAGCGTTTTTTGCATCTACCTTATAGGCTTTGTTAGCGCGATTTTCAAAGAAATCTGCCGCAACCTTCGGGAACTGAGCGTAAGATAATACATCCTCTTCCTGCATAGACCATTTTGCGCATTCCTCACGCAATTTATCGAGCTCGGGCTCAATAAGGTCAGCCGGACGGCAGGTTATCGGCTCATCATCACCGATAATTTTCTTTTGGAACTCAGGGTCTATAGGCATCGGAGTTTTACCATATTCGCCTTTAACAATTCCCTTGAATTCCTTAGTAACCATCTTATAGCGTTCACCCATAATAACATTATAAACTGCCTGGGTGCCAACAATCTGAGAAGACGGAGTAACAAGCGGCGGATATCCGCAGTCAGCTCTGACTCTCGGAACTTCTTCAAGAACCTCGGTAAGCTTATCCTCTTTACCTGCCTGCTTTAATTGAGAAAGGAGGTTCGAAAGCATACCGCCGGGAACCTGATAAATAAGAGCTTTAGCATCAGATGCGAGCATCTTGGGGCTAAGTAAGCCCTCAGCTAAATACTTCTCGCGAAGGGTTGATACATATTTTGCAATATCATCCAGTGCCTCAAGGTTAAGACCGGTATCATACTCGGTTCCTGCCAAAGCCGCAACCATAGATTCTGTTGCAGGATGAGAGGTTCCCATTGAAAGCGGAGACATAGCGGTATCAACAACGTCTGCGCCTGCTTCGATAGCCTTCATAAGAACCATTGAGCCAAGACCCGAGGTATAATGAGAATGAACCTGAACGGGAATCTTAACAGTTTCTTTTATTGCTTTAACAAGGTCATAGGTTGCATAAGGAGTGAGCAATGCGGCCATATCCTTAATGCAGATTGAATCAGCGCCACAATCCTCAAGCTGCTTTGCATACTTGGTATAGTAATCAAGTGTGAAGACAGGGCCGGTTGTATAAGAAACGGTTGCCTGAACCTCTGCACCCTTTTCCTTTTTGGTTGCGTTTATAGCGGTCTGAAGGTTGCGGATATCATTAAGCGCATCAAAGATACGAATAATATTGATACCGTTAGCAACCGAGCGCTGAACCAAATACTCAACGACATCGTCAGCATAGTGACGATAGCCAAGCATATTCTGACCGCGGAACAGCATCTGCAATTTTGTGTTGGGGCATTTTTCGCGGATAATGCGAAGTCTCTCCCACGGGTCTTCGTCTAAGAAGCGAAGGCAGGAGTCATAGGTTGCTCCACCCCAGCATTCAAGCGAATGAAAGCCGATTTTATCAAGCTTTTCAAGCATCGGGAGCATATCTTCGGTTGTCATACGTGTTGCAATCAAAGACTGATGAGCATCACGCAATATAGTTTCAGTAATTCCTATTTTACGAGCCATATTGGTATCCTCACTTATTATTTAACAGTAACAAGAACCTTGCCTGCATCTACATTTTCGCCCTGATTTACGCAAACTGCAGTAACAGTTCCATCAACAGGTGAAGAAATTTCGTTCTCCATCTTCATAGCTTCAAGGACAACAACTGCCTGTCCCTTAGTAACAGCCTGACCTGCGGAAACCAAAATTTTAAGAATGGTTCCGGGCATTGGAGCATTAACCTCGGTTCCCTCGCCTGCGGCAGCAGCGGCAGGAGCTGCGGGAGTCTCAGAAGCTGCAGGAGCAGCGGCAGGAGCCGGTGCTGCAGTGGGAGCGGGAGCGGCAACAGGTGCTGCAGCTACAGTAGCTGCGCCCTTTTCCTCAACCTGAACATCATAAGCCTTACCGTTAACAGTAATTTTAAAACTTCTCATTTTCTATATCCTCCGTAATATCCGTTAAAACGGCATATTTGAATGTTTCTTTTCAATAGTGTTTACGCGCTTTGTTGCCAACATATCAAGTGCGGCGATAACCTTAGCGGCAATAGTATCTGCAGTAACAATTTCATTGACTGCGCCGTTCTCGGCAGCTTTAAATGCAGAGCCTTCGTTAACGGCATACTCTTTTTCAAGTTCTTCTCTATTGCTACCGTCAAGACGGTCTTTATAAAGGAACTGAACAGCTGTTTTAGGCTCTAATGCGCAAATTTCAGCACAAGCACAAGCTAAAACATAATCACTGCCCGAAGCCTTGCCCGCCATAGCAGTCCAAGCAGTTCCATAGGCCTTACCAACAACAACTGCAATTTTTGCGGTAGTTGCCTCAGCATAAGCACCTGTCAAGGTTGCAACGGCTTTAACTGAGCCATCCAGCTCATCCTCTGCGCCACCCATAAAGCCTGCGCAATCAATCAATGTTACAACAGGAACTGAAAAAGCATCGCAGAAACGAACAAATCTTGCAATTTTAGCGGCGCCATTTCCACAAAGCTTAGCATCGTTCTTTTCATAATCAGTAGCAACAACACCAACTGCATTACCTGCAATTCTTGCAAAACCAACCTTTGCACAGCAACCAAAATCATTATACAACTCTTGGAAGCTATCTGCATCAACAACAGAGCTGATTGTTGCATACACGCCACTACCATTTACTGCTGCGGGAATATAATCTGCAATAGGAGCAACAGAAAGGTTGTTAGAAGGAAGTGCAGTAAGAAGAGTTGCGGCAAAGCCAATTGCTTCAACATCATCCTCGCAAACCTTGGCAACGGTTCCGGCTTTGGCAGCAGCATCAGCAGTTCCAACTGCCTTATCACCTGTTACAAATGAGGAATTAACGCAGAACTGCGAATCCTTAGTCATAATAACTGCATCAGCAATTGAAGCCAAAACTGCGGCAGAACCAACGCAGGTTCCTGCAATTACTGCAATCTGAGGAACAACGCCCGAAATCTTACCTGCGGCGGCAATAAGCTCACCATAAGCATCAAGCGCCTCAACGCCTTCAGTAGCAATCGCACCCTTGGAATCAAGAATTGAAACAACGGGGCAACCGTTCATCATAGCGAGATTATAAACCTTCAAAATTTTAGCAGCCTGAGCCTTATTCATTGCGCCAAAATTAGCATCAATGTCCTGAGCATAAGCATAAACGCCTAAACCCTGAACGGTTCCGTAAGCGGCAACAACACCGCATCCCGAATCACCCAATTTTGCAAAACGGTCAATCTCATTAAACTCGCCGTTATCGAAAAGAGCCGAAAGACGCTTATAGGCATTTTCTGCGCCAATAGAAGCGTTGGCTTTTTCGTAACAAGCCAAACCGTTTTCACAGTTCATAAAATTTCCTCCATTCATACTGAAATGCAGTTGCTCATCACAACCGCATATTTTCGCATTATATTTTTAACATAAATATTATAAAATATTTACCTTAAATTGACAAGTGAAATTCTCTATTTTCCGCAACTTTCACAAGATTTAAACAACTTTTCGATATCCAATTCATTTTTTTCAGCATTTTTGATGAAACCAAGCTTATTTACAAGGTCAATCGGGGCTGATTTTGAGTAATAAGCGGTCATAATATTATTTTCTGTCGAAACATGAAGCGCAGAGCGCAATAAACCATCAGCAAAGTATAAATCATCTTTGGGCTTAATTGAATGAAGCATAAAAAACTCATCGGTTAAATCAAACAGACAGTTACCGAGAATTTCTTCCCCATCCTGTGCCACAACGGCCATTGAATTTTTATTTAATTCTATTCCTGCCTCTTTATAAAGCGGAATAAGCTTGTCCGCTTCTCTTAAAGGGTGTATTTCTATCATTTATCCTGAAACTCCTTTGATACACTGACATTTGAAAGTCTTTTAATTTCTTTTTCGGTTAAATCTCTCCAGCGACCTTGCGGCAGCATACCGAGCTTAACGCCTGCGATTTCGGTTCTTTTAAGGCGAATAACGGTAAGACCAACCGCTTCACAAAGCTTTCTGATTTCGCGATTTTTGCCCTCATAAAGAACAAAACGCAAAACCGTTCGATCTTCTTTTTTCTCAATATAATCAACATCGCAGGGCAAGGTTTTAACACCGTCAATAACCAGACCCTCAGCCATTTTGGCAAGCTGCATCTCATCTGCCTTTTCTCTGACGGTTACTCTGTAAACCTTGGCAACATGGCGTGAAGGGTGGGTCAAAATATTAGCAAACTCGCCGTCATTAGTCATTAAAAGCAAGCCTTCGGAATTACGGTCTAATCTGCCAACGGGGAATAATCTGACCCCTGCATCTGCAACCAAATCCGCAACGCATTTTCTACCCTGCTCATCGCTGAGAGTTGTGACGAAGCCTCTCGGTTTATGCAACATAATATACATTTTTTCATCCTTGTTTATAACGGGCTTGCCACAAACCAGGACCTTATCATGTTTAGGGTCAACCTTATCGCCTAAAATTGCCTTTCTGCCGTTAATTTTAACTCTGCCCTGCTCAATCAATTCCTCTGCTTTTCTTCTTGAAGCAACAGAGCATTGAGAAAGGTATTTTTGTAATCTTATCTTTTCAACTGCCATATTTTTCTCCTATAAAAAGTGTTTGAAAATAAGTAAAAAATTTTCTTTAAGCCTAAGCAAAAAAGAATTATCATCAGGCGATGTATATAAACAATTATCAAGAATCTTTATCGGCTTTTCTGTAATTAAAACATCGCCATAATAATACTTAACAGAGCCAATAACCATTCCTTTGGGCACATCAGCATAAATAAAAGGAAACATATTCACTTTGGTTGTTATTGAGGAATTTGTTCCGTTAGTTTTAGTATAAAAAACGCTATCTGTTGCAATTCTGACACTATCTTTATTGCCCCCAACAACCGAAATATTTGTTTTATTAAGGTTATAGGTTATCTCCTCACTCGAAACTTTAGATAACCCAAAATCAAGAAGCTTTTTATGGTCAGACCAATCATCAGGGTCGTTCAAGGTTACTGCAACAACTTTACATCCGTCTTTTTCGGCTGCTGAAACCAAGCATCTGCCCGATTTTTTAGTAAACCCGGTTTTAACGCCAATGCAGTATTCATATTCGTTAAGCAATCGGTTGTGATTATAAAGGGTTCTGTTATAGGGTGGATTGCCATATCTGACGGTGATTTTACTGCTTGATGCTACCTCTTTAAAGGTTTCATTTTTCAAAGCCTCAGCGGCCAACAGAGCCATATCAAAAGCAGTAGAATAGTGCTCGTCATCATCAAGGCCTGATGGGGTTACAAAATTAGTATTATCCATGCCTATTTGCTTTGCTCTGTTATTCATCATTTCGGCAAACTTTTTATTTGAACCGGCCAGAGCAAAAGCCGTTGTATTAGCGGCATCATTGCCGGAGGATAGCAGCATTCCGACAAGTAGCGAATAATAGGTTACTGTATCCCCTACCTTTAATCCCATTGATGAGCCTTCAACAGTAACCATTTCCTTAGTGGTAATAAGCCATTTATTAGGTGTATTCTGCTCGGCTAACAAAAGCGCAGTCATAATTTTGGTTGTGCTCGCCATTGATAATCTTGAATGGGCGTTTTTTGAGTATAAAACCTCTTTAGTATCGGCGTTTATAACAACCGCAGACTTAGCAGAAACCGAAACCTCTGCCGCTTTTATAGGAATTGAGCAAAAGTTCAGCGACAAAACAATAGCAATGCACAAAAAATATTTTAGCTTTAATATCATGAAAACCCCACCAGCCAAAAATTTAGATTACTCTAATATATGGCAAGCAGGGGTAATTTCATACTTAAAGTTCTATTTTTGTTTCCTTGTTGCTTTTAAAGAGTGCGGATATTTTTTCAACAGTTTCAGGCATCGAAGTTATAACTCTCTCAAGAGGAGTTGTTTCTTCGCCAACATTGAGCATCTTAACCTCATTACCTTTAATTACAAGAAAACCAACGGGAGTTACGGCAGCACCGATGCCGCTGCCGCCGCCGAAATAGGTCCCTTCTGTCTTTTTAGAAGGAAAATCAGAGCCGCCCGAAGCAACACCAAAGGTCAGTTTTGAAACAGGGATAATGGTCATATTGTTAACAGTAATCGGGTCTCCAACAATGGTTTCACTATCAACAACAGAGCGAATTTTATCCATTGTTACCTGCATAATATTACTTATTTTATCCGGCATTTTATTTCTCCTGTCCGCCGTTTTGAACGGCATTGGTTTTAGGCTCCTCATTGAGCTTGACAATATTTTCTCTGACTAATTGAATTAAAGCTGAAATTCCAAATTTTAAGATATAAATAACGCGAAGCTTAATAACCGTTCTGAGTTCGAATTTGGGCTTATCTGCCAAAAAATCGCTTTTGACCGAAACATCTGCGCCGCGTTCATTAAGCTTTACAAAATCTTGCAAGAACTTTATAAAAGGAAAAACAACCGCGCAAAGCGCGCCGTATTCAACACCTGTTAAAGCAGGGTCCCCGTTCGCTGCAGTAACATAAAGCTTTAAGCGACTTATTCTGATATGCCTTGCTATTTTATTAAGCGAGTTAAGGATTATTTTAACGGTATTAAAAATGGTCGAAAGAGTATCTTTAAGGCCGTTTTTTTCAATGAGCTGTTTTAGCTTTGATTTGGGTTTTCCTGTGGTTTCTTTTTTTACTTCTTGGGGTTTTTGGTTTTTAGGCTTTTCAGGGTAAACTTTAAAGTTTAAAAACCAAAAACCAACCGAAACCTTAAAATCATCATAAAAGCTGATTTTCAAAGTGACGCTTGAAAAAAGCAAAAGTAAAATAAGCCCCAATAAACCCGATAATATATATACAGGAATCATACTTCCTTATCAGCCTCGATTTCGGCCATTTCAGCATTCATCTGATTAGCAAGGTCTAAAACCTCGCTTGATAACATCTTTAACTGACCGCTGGCGTCCTCTGCTGTTTCATCAAGTGGAACATCAGGAAGCTCCTCAAGGCTATTAAGTGAGAAACAACGCAAGAAATTTGCAGTTGTTCCGTATAATAAGGGACGGCCGGGTAATTCAAGTCTTCCCTTTTCCTCTAAAAGATCTCTTTCAACAAGAGTTGAAACAACACCCGAGCAATCAACGCCGCGGACCTGTTCGATATATGCTCTTGTAACCGGTTGGTTATATGCGATAACCGCCAAAACCTCTAAAGCCGCTTGAGAAAGCGGGGTTTTTCTGCGCAAATCAAGAGCGGTTCTGATAGTATCTCCGAACTCTTTTCTTGTTGCAAGCTGATAACAAGCGCCGAGCCTTAAAACTTTAACTGCGCTACCTGCTTTATCAAGCCTGTCAGCCAGCATATCCATAACATTTTCGGCAGTTTCCATATCAATTTCAAACTGTTCGCAAAAGCGCTCGGTTTCAACCGGTTCGCCACTTGCAAACAAAATAGCTTCAAAAGCCGGAATCATTTCATTAACCGTCACTTATTATTCCCCCTTACAACCGAAATTTCCATTTCATCGCCGCTACCCTCTAAATGAACTCTGTTTGCCTTACATAGCTCTAAGACTGCTAAGAAGGTTGCAACAAGTTCCGAACGGCTCTGCGCACCTTCAAAAAGGCGGACCATTTTTTTGTTACCCGTTCTCATTAAGTTTTTAAGAACGAAAACGATTTTAGAAGAAACAGAAACAATCTTTCTTGCAACAATTTTACTGAAAACGTTAGTAGGCGGCGGTAATCTTCTTTTTCCTCTGCCGATTGCGGCAATATATGAGCTTAAAATAAGCTCTTTTTCATGAACATTGGTGTAGGTTTTATCAAACTCAACCTTTTCAGGTGATTTAATAAAGGTGTCAAAACCGTCTGTCATAGTGCTGAAAAGCTTGGCAATCTTGCGGCAACGCTCATATTCCATAAGTTCGAGCGCAAGTTCCTCCTTCATCTTTTCGGCTTCCTCATGCTTAGGCAAAAGGCTTACCGTTTTAAGATAAATAAGGCGAGATGCCATTTCCAAAAATTCAGAAGCTATGTCCATATCGCTTTGTTGCATAGCTCTTATCTGCTCAATATACTGGTCAACAATTACGGACAGCTCGATATCATTTATATTCAGTTTGTTTTTTGAGATAAGGTATAAAAGCAGGTCTAAAGGACCCTCAAACACCTCTAACTTATACTCTAACTTGTCCATCAAAAAACTCCAACTTAAAAAATATTAAAAATTAAACCGGTGAAACTGTAGAAAACATTAAAAATACCATCAACAATACCGCCTAAAACATTTGAAAAGCGGTTGCTGGCAAAAATCAAAATGAAAATTATAATACCAAAATAACGCTCGTATCTCATAAGCTGCCAATAAATTCTATCAGGCAGTAAGGCGGCGAGAATCTTAGACCCATCAAGCGGCGGAATCGGAATAAGGTTAAACACCGCAAGAGAAATATTTATAATTGCAATATAATTAAAAACGAGCAACAAAAAGAACAATATATCAAATGCCACCTGACTCAAATAAATCGTTCCCATTATAAACCCAACGGTATTTGCTAAAAAGCAACTAACAAAAGCAAGAACAAGGTTAGATAAAGGTCCTGCAAAAGCGGTTATAGCCATATCACGCTTGGGGTTATTAAAATACCTCGAATCAACAGGAACAGGTTTTGCATAACCGAAGCCGATAAGCAGAATCATCAAAGAGCCGACATAATCAAGATGCGATAATGGGTTTAGAGTTAATCTGCCTGAGTATTTGGCGGTCGGGTCGCCAAGCTTATATGCCGCAAATCCATGAGCATATTCATGAATAGGCAAGGTCACGAAAACAACAATTGCAGAGGAAATTATACAAGCAATAATATCAATAAAACTTCCTCTACTCAAAATAACATTGAGCAAACCTCCCATTAAGATACCTCCCTGACGCAGATTATCAATCTATTATACTATAAATGAAGAACAATTACAATATTGACAGAATAAATTATTTTATTTTTCTTGCTTCGATATAATATCTTTTATCCTCAGCATGACCCATAGAAAAGGTTTTTCTCGGTAACGAGCCATCAAGCTTTATGGCATCAAAAAGCTCATCTTTCTGCATACCGTCAAAAATAAAACCAATTCTATCGGGTTCAGAACAAATATTCTTAACAGATTCAACACCATGGATATAATCAATCTTGATGCACTTTTCTTTAATATAACGGTCAAGCCAGGTCTGCAGAGTGCCAACCGGCAACTTCTGAGACGCTTTAACAATTATTTCTTCCGAATTATCCATATAAACGCAAGTGAACCTATGGCCGTTTTCATCACTTCCAAGTTCCGCTTTCATATCGGCAATAACCTCTTTAGGATTAACGCCAAACAAAACTCGATAAATCGGTTCAAATTTGATAGCTTCATCATGAATATTAACTATCTCAACCAAAGCGGACTTGGCTCTGTTTGAAGAATTTAAAACACTGCACTCCTTGGCGGTTGCAAGAGAATGGTTGCCATCTCCAACCGCGAACATAAGCTTATCCTCAGCATTCTCATAAAGCGCAGAAACTGATTGCATAATTTTCTGCTTATTATCCTCATCAATAAACCAACCGGTTATATGGCCGCCACCTTGCATTAAATCGAAATCATAAGCAACCTTAAAAGAGTTTTTTACAGCCTTCAACGGCTCAATTACAGTCTTTTCAGGGTCATCAGCGAGCAGTAAAACATGAGGCAACTCCAAGGGAGCATCTTTTCTTATCTTAACTCTTGGCGGAATACGTTCAACAACCGTTTGCTCGGTTGCTCTGATAAGAGCGCTCGTGCCACTTCTGTAATCATAATCAGAAAGTTCAATTTTACCGACTATACCATGGCGAACCGCACCATCAGACTGAACGCGCTCAACATAAATCATAGCATCTTTATATTCTTCCAAAACGCCGTTGGAAAGATAATCAGCCATTGTTTTATTGATGCTTTCAATTCTTTTATCTATATCATCTTCAAGATAAATTTCAGGCAAAACAACTCTTAAAGCAGAGGGAGAATCCCCAACAATCTGCTCAACAGTATCCCAATACTCTTTTTCAGATGTAAACTGGTCGCAGGCAACAACCGCCCATTTATCAAAATCTTTTTTAGGCAGCAAAATATCGGCCGAAGTAAATTTGAAATTATCCATTAAAATCACCCTTAAGCAGAAGCAAATATATTTTTCAGATATTATAACAGAAAATTGTCTTAAAATCAACAATTGCAAAAGAATATTAAAGAAAAAACATCATAAATTAAAATTTGCAAAAAGTGCTTGACTTTTACGTAAATTAGTATATAATAGGCATTGTCGATTTTGAGGAATAGTGTAACGGTAGCACGACAGACTCTGACTCTGTTTGTTGGGGTTCGAATCCCTATTCCTCAGCCAAAAAAATCCTGCACGAAAGTGCGGGATTTTTACTTTTTACCTTTTACCTCTTCACTCTTACTTAATTTGGCAGGATTTTTTGGGAAGTAATAGGTAAAAGGGAAGAAGTAATAAGTGTGGTAGCTTTTCGCTTGGGCGAAAAGCATTTTTATTATAAAGGTTGAAAAGTATGAGGTTTTGTGACATAATTAAATTATCAAAATGAAAGGCAATAAGATTATGTTAGACAGTCCGTTAATTACGAAATCTAAAGAATTTGCTTTGCATATCATCAAGGTTTGTAATTATGTTAAGCAGAATAAAAAGGAAAGTGTTCTTACAAATCAGTTGATACGTAGTGGTACAAGTGTGGGCGCAAATATTCGTGAAGCATTTTATGGACACGGAACTGCGGATTTTATCGCTAAACTGCAAATAGCCCTCAAAGAGTGTTCTGAAAGTGAATATTGGTTGGAACTTTTGATTGAAAGCGGATATTATGATAATAGAGATATCCTTGATAAGTGTATTGAAGTAAAGAAATTACATATCACATCGATAAATACGGCAAAAAGCAAAATAAACAAATAATTTTCAAAAACTTTTCTTGCATTTGCGCTTTCTTTCGGTATAATGTGTTTTCCACCCGAAAGGAGAACGAAATGCCGAAGTTAAAACCATACTATCAAGTAAAATTAACTCTACTGCGATGCAAGCTGTCTTTTCTCGAAAATCACCCAAAAAAACAAGAACGAGCATTACGCTTACGATATTATCCAAAAAGCGTATGAGATCAATGAGAAAAAGATGGAAATGCTTGATTTTGATAAGAACAAAAAGTTGTTAGAGGATTATTACAGGTGGCTTGATAGCAGACGAAAATGATAATGAAAGGCGGTGGAAAAATGACTGCCAAAGAACGAATGATTCAAGCCCTTAAGGATATGCTTGAAAATGGTGAAACCCTTATGCACCCTATATATGGTTTGCTTGTGCAAGG
>JAZOQD010000048.1:0-13220 GCA_045655925.1 Acutalibacteraceae bacterium
GGTGAATTATGATAGGTAAAGAATTTCAATGGGATGTTATTGCTGATGCTCTTGACCGTCAGCCTAACTCCGAATTTTATGACCGAGAGATGATAAAAAAAGCATTTGACCTTTGTGTTTTGGCTCATAGTGAGCAAAAACGCTTTTCGGGCGAGCCTTATGCAATTCACCCGATTTCCGTTGCTAAAATAATTATTTCTTTAGGAATGGATAGCGAATCTATAGCGGCTTCGCTTTTGCATGATGTTGTTGAGGATACCGAATACACCAATGAGGATATAAAAGAACAGTTTGGCGCGAGCGTTGCCGAATTAGTTGAAGGTGTAACAAAGCTTGGTAAAATTCCTCTTGAGTCTAAAGAAACAGCTCAGGCTGAAAATGTTCGCAAAATGTTCATTGCGATGTCTCATGATATCAGAGTTATCATTATTAAGCTTGCGGATAGACTTCACAATATGCGAACCATCGATTCTATGACTCCTCAAAAGCAGAGAGATAAATCCTTGGAAACCTTAGAGGTTTTTGCGCCTATTGCGCATAGACTCGGTATCAGAGCATTAAAAGAGGAACTCGAAGATTTGGCAATTATGCATCTTGACCCTGTTGCATACCGCGACATTGAGGAATCACTATCAGTAAGAAAGAAATATCGCGAAAAATTCCTCGCTGATATTCAGGTCAAGATTAAAGAACGTGTTGAAGAATTTGTCCCCAATATAGTTATCGAGGGCCGAGTTAAATCTATCCACGGTATATACAGAAAAATGTATATGCAGGGAAAATCCTTTGAGGAAATATATGATGTTTATGCAGTCAGAGTTATAACCGATACCGTTGCTAACTGCTATAATATTTTGGGCGTTGTTCATGATATGTTCCGTCCTATTCCGGGCAGATTTAAGGACTATATTTCAACCCCCAAGCCTAACCTTTATCAATCACTTCATACAACCGTTATCGGCCGCGAGGGAATACCCTTTGAGATTCAGATAAGAACTACCGAAATGCATCATACTGCAGAGTTCGGTATTGCGGCGCATTGGAAATATAAAGATGGCGTTAAAAAGAGTGATTCAAAATTTGATGAACGTTTGGCTTGGATAAGGCAGATTCTGGATAACCAACGCGAAAACGATGATGCTGAGGAACTTATCCAAACCATTAAGACCGACCTTTCCCAAGAGGACGTTTTTGCCGTTACTCCTAAGGGTGACGTAATCAACCTGCCTATTGGTTCAACTGTTATTGATTTTGCGTTTGCAATCCATACTGCAGTTGGTATAAAAATGGTTGGCGCTAAGGTTGATGGTCGAATTGTTCCCATAACCCACGAGGTTAAAACGGGCGAACTAATTGAAATTATAACCTCTAATCAGGTAGGCCACGGCCCGAGCCGCGATTGGCTTAACATTGTTAAAACCAATCAGGCTAAAACAAAGATTCGTTCCTGGTTTAAAAAGGAAAAGCGTCCCGAAAATATTCAGAACGGCAAAGCCGATATTGAGCGCGAATTTGCGAGAAACGGTATCAGACTTTCTGATGATGAGATGCAGAATTTCCTTTTGGATATTGCAAAAAGAAATCGTTGCAACGATGTTGAGGACCTTTATGCAACAATAGGCTACGGCGGTCTTTTAATATCAAAATTGATGCCCAAAATCAAAGAAGATTATTCTAAAATGGTTAAGGCATCAAAGCCGCAGGATATTCCATCGGTAGTTTCTAATAACAGAGTATCAAAATCCTCTGAGGGTGTTGTTGTTGAGGGCATTGATAACTGCCTTATCAAGCTTTCCCGATGCTGCACTCCGATTCCCGGAGACGATATTATCGGCTTTATAACAAGAGGCCATGGTGTTTCAATTCATAAGAAGGACTGCAAAAATGTTCCCGTCAAACTTATGGAAGCCCCTGAACCCGACCGTTGGGTTTCGGCTTATTGGGAAACAGGAACATCTTCAAGATTTGATTCAACCGTTCATATTTTGAGCCTTAATCGAGATGGCCTTGTTGCCGATTTATCAATTTTGCTCAGTAATATGCATGTTTCGGTTCATGCCATTAACGCTAAGGAATTAAAGGACGGTAATTGCACCGTTACTATAACCATTGGCGTTGAAAGCAAGGAGCATCTTGATAATGTTATTTTAAGAATCAAAAAGCTGCAGGGTGTATTCTTTGCAGAAAGAATGGCAAAGTAGGTAATTTATGAAAGCAGTAATTCAAAGAGTCTTTAAAGCATCTGTAGCGGTTGACGGTAATGTTATCGGAAGCGCAAATGAAGGAATTTTCGTTTTGTTGGGCGTTCATGAAAATGATACTATAGCAGAAGCAGAACTTCTTGCAAAAAAGGTAGCGGCGCTCCGCATTTTCTGCGATGAAAACGATAAGATGAACTTGTCGGTGCTTGATATTTCGGGCGATGCTTTAGTTGTTTCTAATTTTACTCTTTGCGCAGATACTTCTAAAGGCAACCGCCCGAGTTATATGCATTCTATGGAACCAAATAAAGCCGATGAGCTTTACCGCTATTTTACTGAGCAATTATTGTTGCAGGGCGTTAAAAATGTTTCTACGGGCGAATTTGGTGCTGATATGAAGATTTCTGCTGAGCTTAACGGCCCTGTTACCATTGTTCTTGATACTGATACCTGGAGAAAGTGATATGCAGATAAAATCTTTCCTTTGCGGTATAATGCATTCTAACTGCTATTGCTTAGAGTCTGATGGTGAAGCGGTTGTCATTGACCCTGGTTATATGTCAGAACCTCTTTTGGAATATTTAAACTCTGAAGTAGTAGTTAAATATATTATCTTAACTCATAATCATTTTGACCACATCGGTGCGGTTGAAGAGGTTAAAAAAATAACCGGTGCACCCATTGCTATTTCTAAAGCAGATGAAATAGGACTTTATGATGATAACTATAGGCTTAGTGCATCTGTTCACGGGAGATATGGCTATGCCAATAAAGACCTTCGTGCTGATGTCTATTTATCTGACGGTGATGTTTTAAGATTTGGTAATCAGGAATTAAAAGTAATATCAACACCCGGTCATACGCCGGGCGGCGTTTGTTTGCTTGTCGGTAACTATCTTTTTTCAGGAGATACTCTCTTTGCTTCATCTATTGGCAGAACCGATTTTATCGGCGGAAGCTTTGAGGAAATCAAAAAATCCTTGGAAAAGCTAATGCTTTTGACTGATGA
The DNA here is from genome assembly GCA_045655925.1 of Acutalibacteraceae bacterium. Lineage (GTDB taxonomy): Bacteria > Bacillota > Clostridia > Oscillospirales > Acutalibacteraceae > UMGS172. The sequence goes on from JAZOQD010000048.1 coordinate 3,211, forward strand.
TACTGTTGTTTTTCCTGGCCATGGGCCTGAAACTACTATCGGCAGAGAGAAAAAGACTAATCCTTATATATAATTTTAGGCGGTTAAATATGCAATTTTTAATTTTAGGCGGAAATTTCAGATATGAACTTGAAAAATTATGCCTTACATTTTTACCGTTCGAAAAGTTTGAGTTTTTAGATGATTTATCGATGATAAACCCTCAAAAAAATCGAATGGTTGCAATTATAAAAGAGAATAACAGTGAGTTATCCCTTTCGGTTGAACTGAAAATAGATATGTTTTCAGAAAAAAGGGATAATAAACTAAATGCAGGTTCAAGTAAGACTGATATTGAGCGCGCATTAGCAGTTATGCTTTTTGATTGCTTTTTAAAAGTAACCAACTATCGCTCGCCTTGGGGAATTTTAACCGGTGTTCGTCCCGCGAAGCTTATGGGCAGGCTGATAAACACCTTGGGTAAAGAAAAAGCAGTTAATTATTTCAAAAAGGAATTGCTTGTTTCCGATAAAAAGACTAATTTATGCCTCGATACATATATTTCTGAGGAACATATTATTGAAAAATCCAAGGCCGATTCCTTTAGTCTTTATGTTTCTATTCCGTTTTGTCCGTCGAGATGCGCCTATTGCTCATTTGTTTCTCATTCGGTTGACGGCGCTAAAAAGCTTATACCACAGTATGTTGATTTACTGATTAAAGAAATCAAATATACCGCAGAAATTGTTAATAGGCTCGGTCTTAAACTGTTAACTGTTTATATCGGCGGAGGAACACCAACAACTTTATCTGCTGAGCAGTTAACGTTGATAATGAATACTATCAAGGATAATTTTGATTTATCAAATATTCTCGAATATACGGTTGAAGCGGGAAGACCTGATACTGTAACAAAAGAAAAATTGGTTGCTATAAAAACAAGTGGCGCAACAAGAATCAGCATCAATCCGCAAACGATGAATGATGATGTTTTAGGAAAAATTGGTAGGCGGCATACTGCTAAGCAGATGAAAGAGGCGTTTTTATTAGCGCGAGAGATTGGTTTTGACAATATTAACACTGACCTTATTGCAGGTCTTGAGGGCGATAACCTTGAAAGCTTTAAGGCTTCGGTTGATGAAATTATTGCATTAAATCCTGAGAATGTAACTGTCCATTCTCTTTCTATGAAACGTGCCTCAAACTTAAGCAAGCTGAATTATCAGTTCTTGGCTAAAGAGGGAGAGGAAGCGGCAGGAATGGTTGATTATGCGCTCAATAAACTAACTATGGCCGGGATTTATCCTTACTATATGTATCGCCAAAGCAAAACTATCGGCAACTTGGAAAATGTCGGTTATTCAAAAGTCGGTTATGAAGGCTTATATAATGTTCATATTATGGATGAAACTCATTCAATCATTGGTTGCGGCGCATCGGCAGTGACCAAGCTGCGCGAGCCAAACGGCAATAACATTGAACGTATTTTCAATTTCAAATATCCTTATGAATATATAAGTAATTTTTCGGAAATGCTCGAAAGAAAAAAGGGCATTGCGGAATTTTATGATAAATATCCCGTTGATTAAACTTTTTTGAAAGGATTTTAGTTATGGATTTATTAAACAAGGCAAAGGAATTTCTTGACACTGTTGAAATCAAAGCAGGAGAGTTTGTTTACGACCAGAAAAACAATATTAAAATCGCAAAGGTTTGCTCTGAACTTAAGAGAAACTATGAAAAGTTAGGAAGACTTTGCTATCGCAAATGCAAAAACTTAGTTATTGACGATAATGAGTTTGATGCAACAATGTTAAAAATTGAAACCTTAAAGAAAGAGCTTGAATGTTTACGCAACGGTGATGTTGAATATTCGAGCGATAGCTATGTTTTTGAAGACGGCGAATTAGTCGTTGAAGACAATAATCAAGATTTAGGTGAATAAATTGAACAAGAAAAATCTTAACGTAGCCATCGTTGTTGCCGATAAGGATGAATATATACATATTGAAAATATGTTTAAAGATGTTCTTGAGGCTGATAATGTTGGTTCGCTTTTGGGACATAAGTTTTCTATTGAAGGCAATAATTCTAATATCTCAATCAAAACCGTTTGCTCAGGTATCGGCAAGGTTAATGCCGCTTGTGCAACTGCATTGCTTGGTAATGATTATGATTTAATTATAAATATTGGTCTTTCGGGCGGTTTTGAGGGCTCTAAAAAGCACGATATTATTCTGGGTGATAAATTCTATGAGCATGATTTTGACTTAACGGGTATAGGCTATGAACTAGGTCAAAAGCCCGGTCAGCCGCTTTGCGTTTTAGCAGATAACAAATATCTTAATGATTTTGTTTCAAAATTCAGCTTTCTAAAGGTTGGCTCATTTGTAACGGGGGATAGCTTCGTTTGCTCAAAGGAACAGCACGACCTTTTAAAAGATAAATTTAACCCAATTGCTTGCGATATGGAGTCGGCGGCGGTTGGATATGCCGCATTGCTGCTTAATACACCCTTTATTTCGCTCAGAATGGTTTCTGACGGAGCAGATGACTCATCGGCGGATAATTATGCCAAAACTCTCTACGGCGCAAATGCCGATGCTTATGTTAAACTTACATTCGATTGGTTAAAAACTCTTTAAGGAGTAATTATGAAGGATAACACTTTGAAACATACTTCAAAACAACAGAGTTTCTTGCATGGCTCACTGATTCTTGTTGTTTCTACTGCACTTGTTAAAATAATAGGTGCTATTTACAGGATACCGCTTGCCAACATTCTTGATACTGCAGGTATGGGCTTTTATTCAACCGCCTATGACCTTTATGTTCCTATGTATTCAATAGCAATGGCGGGTTTACCTGTTGCCATTTCAAGAATAGTTGCAGAGCATACCGCTTCCGGCAGATATAAGGATGCCAAGAAAACTCTGAAAATGGCGCAAGCCGCATTTTTAGTAACCGGCTCAACGGGCTTTATCCTTATGCTTATCTTAGCATTTTTGTTAACGGGACCGATGGGCGTTTTTAATATCGGTGCGTTACCGGGTATTCTTGCTATTGCTCCTTGCTTAATTTTTTGCTGCATAATGTCAGCTTACAGAGGCTATTATGAAGGCCTTCGTAACATGACACCAACCGCAATCAGCTCGGTTATAGAGGCTTTAGGAAAACTTGTTTTCGGTTTTTCATTAGCCTATATAATTCTTTCAAAAACAGGCAGTTATTCTTATGCCGCGGCAGGCGCATTGTTGGGTATCACTGTAGGAACCGCTGTCAGCTCTTTATATCTTGTTATCAAGTATAAATTAACCGATAAGAATTATGTAACTGCCGAAATGTATCAGGCTTCACCTGATGCTAAGTCGGGCAGGGAAACGCTCAAATGTATTATTCTTATCGCTATACCGATTGTTTTGGGTTCATTAGTCAATAATGTTACCAGTTTGATTGATGTTGCTATGGTTCAGAGCCAGTTGGCTAAAGCTATAGAAAAAGCGCCTGAATACTTTAAAGCAACATATGAGACTCTTATTGCTGTGGAAACTGCAAAAAATGCTGAGTTTGATTGGATTAAGGATTTGCCAAACTCGCTTTACGGTTGCCATAGGGGATACGCTTTTTCAATTTACAATCTTGTTCCTGTGTTGACCTCTGTGCTTGGCGTAAGTGCAATACCCGTTCTTGCGGCGGCTTGGGCCAAAAAGGATTTAACAGAGGTTAAATCAAACGTTCAAACTATGCTGAGAACTACTGCACTTATAGCGCTCCCTGCAGGTTTGGGAATTGCGGCTGTGGCAGAGGGTATATTATCACTTTTATACAGTAATCCCGAGGCTATAGCTATTGCGGCACCTAACCTTAGAATCCTAGGAATTTGTGCCGTTTTTGCCGGACTTAATGCACCTATTATAAATATGCTTCAGGCAATCGGTAAGCAGACCGTTCCGCTTAAGAATATTGCAGTAGGTGCGGTGCTTAAAATAGTGATCAATTTTATTCTCGTTGGAACACCTGAAATTAACATATTAGGTGTGCCGATAGGAACTGCCGCTTGCTACGCTTATATCTGCATTTCAAATATTATTTGCTTTATAAAATACTCTGGAGTTAAGCCTGATTATTTATCAGTTTTTGTAAAGCCCTTTGTTGCAGCTGCCACTTGTGCAATTACCGCGTTTGCGGCTTCAAAGCTTCTTTATATGGTAATAAATAAAGAGTCGCTTGTAACTATTATTTCAATAGCTTTAGCAGGCGTTGTTTATCTTGTTATGCTTGGTGTTTTAAAGGCTATAGAACGCGATGATGTTATTTCGTTGCCAAAAGGCAAAAAAATCGTCAAAGTACTTGAAAAATTAGGAATAATAAGGTAATATATAGTTGTTAGTTAACAAAATTCGGCCATTTCGTCAAGTAAAAGGGCAATATCTTGTGTTTTGCTATAAAAAGGTTTGTGAATATGATTACAAAAGAAGATTTTAAAAGAAAAAATTATGATATTTCTGACCTTTTGGATATAGTTAAAATTCTTCGTTCGCCGGGTGGCTGCCCTTGGGATGCGGAGCAGAATCATAAGTCTGTTAGAAACGATTTGTTAGAAGAAGCTTATGAGGTTTGTGATGCTATTGATACTTCTGATGCTGATGCTTTAAAAGAAGAGTTGGGAGACCTTCTTTTGCAGGTGGTTTTCCATTCCGATATTGCAAAGCAAAATGATGGCTTTGATTTTAACAACGTTTGCGATGGAATATGCAAAAAGCTTATTCTTCGCCATCCCCATGTTTTTGGAACTGTTGAGGTTGAGGATTCAGAAGAGGTTTTAAAAAACTGGGATGCTATTAAAAGAACCGAAAAAAGCCAGGCTACTTATTATGATACATTAGACAGTGTTCCTCGCGCGTTTCCTGCGTTGATGAGGTCGTCTAAGGTTCAGAAAAGAGCGGCAAAAGCTGGCTTTGATTGGGATGAAAAATCAGATGTTTTCTCAAAGCTTGATGAAGAAGTTGCTGAGCTGAAAGAGGCCGATTCTACCGGCGATAAAGAGCAGATTTTTGAAGAGTTCGGAGATTTGTTGTTTGCCGCGGTTAATTTATCAAGATTTTTAAAGGTTAACGCTGAAGAAGCGTTAGGCTTTGCAACCGATAAGTTTATGAGAAGATTTAAATCGGTTGAAGAAGAAGTATTGGCTTCGGGCCGTGATATGAAAGAGCTTTCTTTAGCTGAGCTTGATTCAATTTGGGATAAGGTTAAACTAAAGGAAAAGAATTAGTTTCAAAATCGGGCTTAGTCCCGTTTGAATAATAAAATTATGGAGGTTGTTCACTATGAACAAAACAGAATTCGTTGCTGCTATTGCAGAAAAAGCAGGTCTTAGCAAGAAGGATGCTGATAAGGCAGTTGCTGCTCTTATCGAAACCGTTACTGAAACTCTTAAGAAGGGTGACAAGGTTCAGCTTGTAGGCTTCGGCACTTTTGAGGTTCGTGAGCGTCCCGCAAGAACCGGCAGAAACCCCCAGACCAACGCTACTATCGAAATTCCGGCATCTAAGGTTCCGGCATTCAAGGCTGGCGCTGCTCTTAAAACCGCTGTTAAATAATTTATTTTAGCGAGAAAAACGGCTGCTTCTCGGGTTATGCTCGAAAAGCAGCCTTATTCTTTAGTTCGGAGAAAGTAATGAGATTAGATAAGTTTTTAAAAGTATCAAGAATTATTAAAAGAAGAACTGTTGCAAATGAAGCCTGTGATGCGGGCAGGGTGCTTGTTGGCGGTAAGATGGCAAGAGCCTCTTATAATGTCAAGGTCGGAGATGTTTTGGAAATCAATTTCGGCACAAAAACTGTCAAGGCAGAAATTTTAAATGTATCCGAAACGGTCAAAAAAGATGATGCGCCTTTAATGTATCGCATTATTGATTAAGTAATTATTATTTTGTTTCATTCATATACTTTTTAAAAGATAGGTGATATATATGAATGAAACTTTTGAATCAAATAAAAATCAGAATATTATTATCGAAAACAGGGCAAAGCTTTCGGTTAGCGCAGTCAGAGAAATATTGAGCTTTGATGAGCAAACGGTTATAGCTGATACAACATTAGGTCAGCTTACAATTAAAGGTGAGTCTTTGAAGGTTACGGGCTTTACCAATGAAACGGGCGACCTTTATATTGAGGGTAAAATCTGCGCTGTTGGCTATTCCTCAAGCAACAAGCAGTCAGGTGTTATAGGAAGGCTGTTCAAATAGTGTGGGATATAGACTCTTTTAAAGATTTTATTACTTTTTTGCTCTCTTTTGCGTTGGGCGCGCTTTTCTCAATTGTTTACGATATTTTTATAGCCACTCATAAAACAGTTTTTAAAAGCACTTTAAGCGTTTTTATAACCGATATTTTATATTTTGGAATTATATCCCTTTTAACATTTTTGTTTTGCGTTATAAGAGCAAACGGATATATCAGAGGATATATAATTTTCGGCATAATTTTAGGTTTTATAGTTCTGCATTTTACTCTTTCTAAGTTTCTTAGTAATATTTTTGCTTTCTTAATAAACCTTTTTAAAAGAGTTTTTTGTAAACTTTCATCTGTTTTAAGGCGATTTTTTGAATGGTTATTATGTAAATTAAAGAAAATAATCTTTTTATTTAAAAAGTGGTTGCAAATGTTGTTAGCCTTGTTGTATAATCACTTTAAAAGTAAAAGAATAGGATGAGGATTTATGGCTGCTAAAACTAAAAAGCGTGGCAGTATTATTCTTCGTGTTGTTTTGGTTTTGTTTTCCGTCTGGATGATAGTCTATCTCGGTTCACTGATAAAAAGCTTTACTTCTTTGCAAAATGAGCTTGATTTAGCTATAAATCGTCGCGATGAGTTGGCACTTGAAATTGCGGAAAAGTCTAAGCTCTTAGAGAGCGGCGATGACGCAGAGTTTATCGAGCGAGCGGCAAGGGAAAAGCTTGGCTTTGTTTATGCCAATGAACACGTTTATATTGATATTTCGGGTGATTAACCCTTAATATTTAGTTAATTTTTCTTCTTTTGGAGGATGGGTCTTTCTTATGCAAATTGAGGTTGGTCAAATTGTTGAGGGCAAGGTAACGGGAATAACTAATTTTGGCGTTTTCGTTGAGCTTTCTGAGGGTAAATCGGGTCTTGTTCATATTTCTGAGATTGCTCAGTCTTATGTCAGTGATGTTCGCGAGTTCGTTAAGGAAAATGATGTTGTTAAGATGAAGGTTCTTACCATTTCGGATGACGGTAAGATTAGCCTCAGCATCAAACGTGCTATGGAACAGGATGCGCCTAAAAGAAAAGAATTTTCTAAGGAAAGGCGTCAAAAATCGGCACCTGCTCATTGTCCTCCGCCTTCCGATGTCTGGATGCCTAAGCGTTCGGAATCGGCTTCTTTTGAAGATATGATGGCAAAGTTTAAACAGACAAGTGATGAAAAGTTTTCTGATTTAAAGAAAAAGAATCCGGATTCTGCTCGTCACAAAAATGTCCGTCAATAATACATATAAGGCAGGCATAAGTCTGCCTTTTTATTTTAGGAGAATATATGATAAGAGAAATAGATGTTTCTTTAGTTACTGAGGTTGTAAAAAGGCTTTCAATAACTGCTAATAAAGTTTTGCCTAAATCAATAGAACGCGAAATTTGCAGAAGCTGCAGCATTGAAACCGATTGCCTAGCTAAAAGTATCATGAATGATATTAAGGAAAACTTGGTAGCGGCAAGCGAACTTGATTTACCTATCTGTCAGGATACTGGAATGGCAGTTATTTTCTTAAAAATCGGACAAGATATTCATTTTACCGGAGGCGACCTTTATACTGCAATAAATGAAGGTGTAGCTTTAGGTTATACTGAGGGTTTATTAAGAAAATCCGTTGTTTCTGACCCGCTAAACAGAGTCAATTCAAACGATAATACTCCCGCAGTTATTCATACTGAAATAGTTAGCGGAAACAAGGTTGAGATTACAGTTGCGCCTAAAGGGTTTGGCAGCGAAAATATGAGCGCAATTAAGATGTTAACTCCTGCCCAAAGCAAACAAGGAGTTATAGATTTTGTTTTGGAAACTGTTAAAAAAGCCGGTGGAAATCCCTGTCCTCCAATGGTTATCGGAGTAGGAATTGGCGGAGATTTTGAACAGGTGGCATTGCTTTCTAAAAAAGCCCTTTTAAGAGATTTAGGAACTAAAAATTCTAATGAATTTTATGCTCAACTTGAAAATGAGCTCTTAGAAAAAGTTAATGAATTGGGCGTTGGTCCTCAAGGCTTTGGCGGTAAGACAACTGCGCTTGGCCTTAATATTGAATATGCACCAACCCATATTGCAGGATTACCTGTTGCGGTAAATATCGGTTGCCATGTAACCCGCCATTGCACAGAAATTATATAAAGGTGAAAAGAATGACAAAGTATAATTTAGTAGCGCCCTGCGTCTTTGGAATAGAGGGCATCCTTGCCGATGAGCTTCGCAGATTGGGCTTCGAAAATGTTAATGCCGAAAACGGCAGAGTTTTATTTTCGGGCAACGCAAATGCTATAGCAAAAGCAAACATCTGCTCGAGATTTGCGGAGCGCATTTTAATAAATTTAGGAACCTTTAAAGCTGAAAGCTTCACCGAACTGTTCGACGGTGTGAAGAAGCTGCCTTTAGAGGAATTTATATCTAAAAATGATGCTTTCCCCGTTAAGGGCTGGAGTATAAATTCAAAGCTTTATAGCATTCCAGATTGCCAGTCAATTATTAAAAAAGCGGCAGTCGAACGCCTTAAAACCGTTTACAGAACAGATTGGTTCTCTGAAACCGGTCCTGTTCATCAGCTGCAGTTTTCTATAATGAAGGATGTTGTAACTCTTATGCTTGATACCTCGGGAGAGGGCCTGCATAAAAGGGGATATAGGGCTAATTCCAATGCCGCGCCGATTAAGGAAACTCTTGCCGCTGCAATGTGCGATATTGCAAGAATTTATCCTGATACTCAGATTTTTGACCCGTTTTGCGGAAGCGGAACTATTCTTATCGAAGCCGCTATGATGGCTAAAAAAATGGCGCCGGGCTTAAGACGCTCTTTTGCGGCAGAAAGATTTGAATTTATAGATGCTAACGCTTGGAAAGAGGAACGCGGCGCTGCAATTGAAAGAATCTTACCCGATGTTGAATTCAGAGCTTTTGGCTCTGATATTGACCCAGAAGCTGTTTCTTTAACACTTGCGAATGCCCAAAAAGCAGGAGTTGCAAAGTATGTTAAGGCTGAAGTTTCCGATGTCAGAAATTTCAAGTTGCCCGAAGGCAGAACACTTGTTATAACCAATCCGCCTTATGGCGAAAGGCTTTTGGAAATCAAGGAAGCCGAAGAGCTCTATAAGGTTATGGGTTCCGTGTTCAAAAAGTCAGAGGGTAAAAAGTATTACGTTATCAGCCCGCATGATGAGTTTGAAGCGATTTTTGGCAGAACTGCAGATAAAAAGCGCAAGCTCTATAACGGAATGATTAAGTGTAACCTCAATATGTATTTCAGATAATTAAAAGCGCAGAAAACTGCACTTTGTTTTTTGTGCTTAAACCTGAAAATGCGGCATAATAATATCCGAGGGGGATTTATTATGTCTTTTTTTAAAAAATACAGAACCTATATTATCTATGCAGCAATTACTTTAGGACTTGGCATTTTATCAGCCATTATAACGGGTGGATACGATATTTATGATAGCTTTGTCAAGCCGGCATTGGCGCCGCCTGCAATTGTTTTCCCAATAGTTTGGACAGTTCTTTATACAGTTATAGGCATTTCGGCAGGTATGGTTGCAGAATCAAACGACCTTGATAAACAAACTGCGATAAAGCTATACTTTTTGCAACTGATTATCAATGTTATCTGGCCAATTATTTTCTTTAAATTCGAGGCAATAAAATTTGCATTATTCTGGCTTTTATTACTGATTATTGTTGCAGGCTTAACCTTAAAGAATTTCTTTTCAATAAGAAAAACGGCAGGGTTCTTATTTCTGCCATATTT
>JAZOQD010000049.1:0-7395 GCA_045655925.1 Acutalibacteraceae bacterium
TGCAAACGCAAAATAAATGTTAAGGGAGGGAAATGAAATGACAGTAGTTCCTGGAGCAAAAGAGGCTCTCAATCGCTTTAAGATGGAAGCTGCTAACGAGGTTGGTGTAAATCTTAAGCAGGGTTACAACGGTGACCTTACTTCTAAGCAGGCTGGTTCTATCGGTGGCCAGATGGTTAAGAAGATGATTGAGTCTTACGAAAACAGCATCAAATAAGATATATTAAAATAACGGCGCCACCGTGTTTATATAAGCACGGTGGCGCTTTCTTTAAGTGATTTTTTTGAGCAGCTTAACTAACGGTAAAATCAGCAGAGATACAAGTCCGTTGGATATGCCGTGAACTAAATCCCAAGGTAATCCCGTTATTATCCAGGCTATAGTTGCTTTAAAGCTAAGCTCGAACGCAAAGCTTTGAAACGGAGCAAATAAAGTGCCGTATAAAAAACCATGTAAAACTGCTATAACAGTCCAACATATTGCAGATGTTTTATCAGGTAAATTACGCGGTAAAAGCAAGGTTAATACGAAAGGGAAAAGCCAGATGTAAAAATAGGGAATTGTCCATAAGCTGAGCCCGTTCATATAAACTATCAGAAACACAAAAACATATATTGATATCAGTGCTTTTGCCCTGTAAACTACCGTTAGCGTAATTATAAACATTGTTATCAAGTGAAAGTTGGGCAAAAACTCTAGCACAACCTTTGAGATATAAATTATAACTCCGAAAACGGATAAAACTGCAATATCTCTAATACTGATTTTTTTGCTTTCGTTGGTTTGCATCTTACTTACTTACAGCGAATTTATATGTTTCGCCGCTCTTGATTGTTACCGAATCGGCACCAACGTTTGAATATTCGCCGCCAACATAGAATGCCCAATAGGTTTGATCAATATCATAGTCTGCAACTATTCCGTTGACTTTCTTGATAAAGAGGCCATACTGGCTATCTTCGCCCTCGATAAGCCCGAGGTTTTTCAAAGCGGTGGCAAGGTTTGTTTCGTTTGTAGAAACTGCAAATATAGTTTCGTTTCCTTGCTTATCGGCGACAATTAGAGTGAATTTTGTGTTTCCTTCGCCGATTTCGGTGGGCTTTACTTCTGATACAACCGATGATGCCTCAGAATTGGCAGAGCTGCCGTTTTGTTTGCCGCAAGCTGATAATGCTGACGTTAATCCCGCAATTAACGAAAACATAAGAATAAGCGACAAAATGTTTTTTAAAATAATTTGTCTTTTCATATATTTTCTCCTTAAGTTTTTTGATACTTTTCGGCACTCGCGAAAATATTTGTATCTTGCGTTATTAAGGTCTTCCGGCTTTGCACGACTAATAAAAGGCAACCTTCTCAAAGCATAAGCTTCAATGGCATTCGTTCTTTTGCGGGAAAGAATATATGCCTTCTAAACGCGCTTACGGCGACGGGCTCGCACAGGATTTTCACCTGTTTCCGACTGATATTCAGCATTTAACAACGCAACTTTAATATATCATTTTATAAGGCTTTAGTCAATTATTTTGATTGTTTTTTAATTCTATATTCAGTTGGAGTCAGATTTGTCCTTTTCTTAAATAGGCGGGAAAAATAAAGCGGGTCATCAAAGCCGATTGACCTTGCAATATCGGTAACCGAAACATCGGTTGTTTTTAACAGCTCTTTTGCTCGTTTGATTTTAAGGTCCAGAATATAATCTTTAGGGCTTTTAGAAAGCTTTTGCTTGAAAATGCGGGTTAAATAACTTGGGTTGATATTAAGCTTTTCAGCTAAATCAGCAACCGAAACCTGACCGCTCAGATTATGCTCAATGATATTTTGAGCATCGCTTATAATATCACTTTTATAGGTTGAACCTGCATCCTTCATTAAAAAAGAGAACAATTCATAAAGTAAAGAAATACATTTCATTTTGCTGGAGGTATCAGCCTTTAATGAGGTATCATAAATCTCTTTCATAAGGTATTCCATTGTATAACTATCTTTGATATGTATAAACGGATTGTTCTTCGTAACGCCTAACATTTCCATTAGCTTATCGGTTAAAGGCCCGTAAACACCAACCCACCAAGATGACCAATAAGAGCCTTTAGGAGTAGTATAATAAATTTTTTCGTTAGGGAACATAACGTATAAATCATGCGCGCCAAAACGGATTTCTTCATCGTCTTTTTTGCAAACTGCGCTTCCGTCAACGCAATACATAAGTAAATAATGCTGCCTAACCTCAGGACCGTAGAAATGGTCGAGGGTTTTAACGCGTTTGCCGCAATAATATAAATTGAGCTCGTTTGGCAACATAAAGTTGAAGCTATTTTCTAAATAACCCTTCATAATCATCCGCCTTTAAAATACTGTTTGTTATATATTATCATAAAATGTCAGAAATGTCCATATCAAGTGTTAATTTTGTTTATGGAGAATTTATGTCTGGTATTGTAAAATAAAAAAGTAAATAATTTGCCGAAAGGTAGGATTTATTATGGAACATAATTATTCTGAAAAATGGAAAAAGCGCGGCGATAGAACCGGACTTATCCGTAATGCATTGCTTAAGTCAATGGGTTATACTGATAAGGATATTGAAAAACCTATAATCGGTATTTTCAACACCTGGGCTGAAACCAACCCCGGTCATGTTCATTTCCGTCAGCTTTCTGAGGCTGTTAAGCGTGGTGTATGGGCTGCAGGTGGTTTCCCGTTAGAGCTTAACACAATGTCGATTTGCGAGGTTTTCTTCGATATTTCGAGCCTTGTTTACCGTAACCTTTTGTCCATAACAACTGAGGAACTTATCGAGCGTCATCCTTTTGATGGTGTTGTTCTTATCGGTGGTTGTGATAAAAACGTTCCGGCTCAGCTTATGGCTGCAGTTTCTGCAAATAAGCCGACCATATATTTGCCCGGCGGAGCAATGCTTCCCGGTTCATATAAGGGTAAGACCTTGGTATGCGGAACCGATAGCTTCCATCTTTATAACAGATATACCTCCGGTGAAATTTCACTCGAGGAAATGACCAAGCATGAGGGATGTCTCTATGGCTCTGCAGGTGCTTGCCCCATTATGGGAACTGCTAATACAAGCCAGACCGTTGCTGAAGCCTTAGGTATTGCTTTGCCTGATTCTGCATCCTGCCTTGGCGTTTCTGCTGAGAAAATGCGTATCAGTGAAGAAACAGGCCGTCAGATTGTTGAGCTTGTTAAAAAGGATATCAAGTGCCTCGATATTATCAATAAAAAATCCATTGAGAATGCAATTCGTGTTCTTATGGCAACAGGCGGTTCAACCAACCTTATTATCCACCTTACTGCCATTGCTGCAAGAGCCGGTATTAAGCTTGATTTGATGGATTTTGAAAAAATCAGTCAGGAAACCCCTGTTCTTGTTAACGTTAAGCCTCATGGAACTGGTAATGTTGGCCTTAGCTTCCATGATGCCGGTGGCGTTGCCGCTCTTATGAAAGAGCTTGAGGGAAGTTTACATACCGATTGTCTTACTGTTACCGGTAAAACTGTTGGAGAAAACCTTAAAGAAGCAGAAATGCCCTATGATACCGATGTTATTCGTCCTTTGGATAATCCTCTTGAGGAAAAAGGCGGTATCGCAGTTCTTTACGGTAACCTTGCTCCTAAGGGTGCGGTTATCAAGCGTAGCGCCGCAAGTAAGAACCTCCTTAACCACAGAGGTCCTGCAAAGGTGTTTGAGAGCCTCGAGGATTGCCAGAAATATCTGCTTGATGAAAACTCCGATGTAACTCCCGATACAGTCATTGTTCTTCGTGGCTTTGGTCCTGTTGGCGCTCCCGGTATGCCCGAAAACGGTAACTATATGCCGCTTCCGCCTAAGTTTAAAAAGCAGGGTATTGAGGACTTTGTTCGTATTACCGATGCCAGAATGTCGGGCGGTTGCTTTGGAACTCAGGTTCTTCACTGTGCGCCTGAAAGTGCTGTCGGCGGTCCCTTAGCTGCAATTCGCGATGGCGATATTATCCATATGGATGTTGATAAGAATTTGATAGAGGTTGAGCTTTCAGATGAGGAATTGGCAGAGCGCCTTAAGAACGTTAAAACCAATTATCATCCTGAAATCGAACGTGGCTTCTTGCGTAACTTTATTGATAATGTTACTCAGGCTGATGAAGGTTGCGACCTTAAGTATATGCAGTATAAAGGCTAATTAACTGAAAGAAGGTAAAATTTATGTATGCTGAAATTAAAGGAATTTGTCCAATAATTGCCGCTCCTTTTGATAATAACGGCGAGGTTGATTGTGATGACCTCTATAACATTGTTGCAACTCTTTCTAAAGATGGTTGCGGTGCATCAACACTTTTTGGTATCGCCGGTGAATATTATAAATTAAGCGATGACGAAAGAAAGAAAATGGTTGAGGTTACCGTTAAATCCTGCCGCGAGAACAACGGTAAGTCTATCATTTCTGTTACTGACCATTCAACTGAGGTTGCAGTAAAGCAGGCTAAATACTTCGAAAAAGCCGGTGCAGACTGCCTTATGATTTTGCCTCCGTTCTTCTTAAAACCCGGCGCAGGCTATCTCTATGAGCATATGAAGGCTATTGCTAATGCAGTTGACATTCCTGTTATGGCTCAGTATGCTCCTGAGCAGACAGGTGTTGCAATTGCACCTGAAACCTTTGTTAAACTTGAGAAAGAATGCCCCAATATGATTTATTATAAGATTGAGTGCAAGCCCGCAGGCCCTTATGTTACCAATCTTATGAACCTTACTGATAACAGAATGAAAATTTTTGTTGGTAATGCAGGATTCCAGCTTATTGAATGCATGGATAGAGGTGCTATCGGCGCAATGCCCGGTTGCTCAATGTATGATGTTTATCTTGATATCTTCAACAATTATGTTGCAGGTAATCGTGATGCAGCTATTGATGTTCATAATAAGCTTCTCCCGATGCTCAATCATATTCGCCAGAATGTTGAGCAGATTATCTCCTTTGAGAAGAGAATCTTAAAGAGAAGAGGTATTATTAAATCTGATTATTGCCGTAAGCCTTCTTATGCTACAGATGCATACTTTGATAAACTCTTTGAAGAGTTTTATCAAGAGATGGCCTCTCGCTATAACTGGTAATAGGGGGCAAACAATATGGTTAAAACAGCTATTATTACCGGCGGCGGAACAGGTATTGGCAAAGGTATTGCAATAAAAATGCTGAATGAGGGCTTTGATGTTGCAGTAACTTATAATTCAAGCAGTGCAGGTGCCGATGAGGTTGTTGACTATGCAAAATCAATCGGCAGAAAGGCTGTTGCTATTAAAGCTAACCTTTCAATAGTCAGTGATGTTGAATATATGTTCTCTGAGTTTTTAAAAAGCTTTGACCGCCTTGATGTTTTTGTTAACAATGCAGGAATAACCAAGACAGCACCTTTTTTAGAAACAGACGAGGCAATGTTTGATTTAATGTGTGACCTTGATTTTAAAGGCTCATTCTTCTGTATTCAGGGCGCAGCAAAAATTATGAAGGATAGAAATATTGAGGGAAGCATTGTTGTTATTTCTTCAAATAATGCTATTGCTCATTTTGCAAATGTTTCTGTTTACGGACCTGTTAAAGCAGCTCTTTGTAAATTTGCTGAGCATGCGGCAATTGAACTTGCAAAATATAAAATCAGAGTTAACACAATTTCGCCCGGTTGGACCGATACAGGCGCATCAAGACTTGATGCAAAAGAGGATACATATTATAAAATTCCTCTTAAAAAATGGACCACTCCTGAAGAAATTGCAGATGCAGTTCTTTATCTTTCAAGTGATAGTGCAATTTCAATAACCGGTGTTAACCTTGTTATTGATAACGGAGCATTACTTTTATCTGATAAAGCAGAGAGATACGGATTATAAAATTTAAACCGAGGGAACGGACCGCTCCGAGCCTTCGGTTTTTTTATGTTGATTTTATAAAATGAATATTGTATAATTCTTTCTTGTAAAATAATTTAGGGGATGTAAACTTTGAGTTGTAGGCTTATTTTTGTCCGCCATGGGCAAAGTATGGGCAATTTAACAGGTGATTTCTTGGGTTGGACTGATTTACCCTTATCACCTTTAGGCTTTAAACAAGCTCAAAAAACTGCCGAATATTTAAATACTCAAAATATTGATAAAATCTATTCGAGCGACCTTCTGCGTGCTTACGGAACAAGTCTTGCTTTATCCGAAATTAAGGGCATTGAGGTTATAAAAGAACAGAAGCTTCGTGAAATCTTTGTTGGCTTATGGGAAAACCGCAAATTCTCCGATTTGGAAAAAGAGTTTCCCAAAACTTACGGTGTTTGGAAAAATGATATCGGTTTATCCTACGCCGATGAAGGCGAAAGCGTTGCAGATATGCAAAAAAGAGTCATTGAGGTAGTTTTAAAAATAGCAAAGGATAATGATGGTAAAACCGTTGCCGTTTTTACTCATGCAACCGTCATAAGAGCGCTTTTCTGCTATGCAGAGGGAAAAGAGTTGTCTGAAATGAAAAACGTTCCTTGGGCGTCAAATGCGTCTGTTTCTGAGCTCTTAATTGATAACGGAAGTTTTAAAACAGTCCGCTACAGTGTTGATGGCTTTCTGGGCGATATGAAAACAGTTTTACCTAAAAACTGTTAATTTGGAGGATTTATGAGTTATTTTGAAATTGTTCTGCTCGGTATCGGTCTTTCTATGGACGCATTTGCCGTTGCGGTTTGCAAGGGTCTTGCTATGAAAAAGGCAACGCTTGCGCGTTCTGCTATAGTTGGCGGTTGGTTTGGCTTTTTTCAGGGCTTTATGCCGTTTTTAGGATACCTGCTTGCATTTTCGTTTAGTAAATACATAAACGCTTTTGACCATTGGATAGCTTTTATCTTGCTCAGCGTTATTGGTGTTAATATGATAAAAGAAAGCTGTTCTTGCGAGGAATCTGAATCCTTGGGCGATTCCTTAGCCTTTAAGGTTATGCTGCTAATGGCTATTGCAACGAGCATTGATGCTTTAGCTGTTGGCGTTTCGTTTGGATTTATGATTTCATTCGGTAAAATGCTTATTGCAGTTTTAATTATTGCTTTTACAACTTTTATTCTTTCGGCAATAGGGGTTAAAATCGGCAATATATTTGGAACTAAATTCAAATCGAAAGCTGAGCTTGCAGGCGGAGTTATTCTGATACTTATCGGCCTTAAAATCTTGTTAGAGGGAATAGGCGTTATAGCATTTTAAAATTAAAAGCCCTGACCAATTTGGTCAGGGCTTTTTTTAGTTTACTATAACCTTTTCCCAAAGGCTTTCAAAATATGCTCTTGTTTCATCATCAAGGTCGTGGTAATATTCGGTCTTGATTTCATCGGCATGTTCAGGGTAGAGGAACGGGTTTCCTTTTAATGAAT
>JAZOQD010000050.1:0-9347 GCA_045655925.1 Acutalibacteraceae bacterium
GGTAGAGCAGGGGACTGAAAATCCCCGTGTCATTGGTTCGATTCCGATCGGAGGCACCATTTATGCGGATTTAGCTCATCTGGTAGAGCGCCACCTTGCCAAGGTGGAGGTAGCGAGTTCGAGCCTCGTAATCCGCTCCAACCTAAAGGACGCTTAAAAACGCTTTAAGCGTCCTTTTTTCAACTAAATACGGCGCCATGGCCAAGTGGTAAGGCAGAGGCCTGCAAAGCCTTCACCCCCAGTTCAAATCTGGGTGGCGCCTCCAAAAATCCCGTTCACGAAAGTGGGCGGGATTTTTACTTCTTACTTCTTACCTCTTCACTCTTACCTCAAAATAAAATTCACACGGGATTTTTGGGAAGTAATAGGTAATAAGTTCGGTGTGGCTTCGCCACGAATTATAAACACAATGCTTCGTATTGATTCGACTTACACTTCCACTGATATGGTAAAAGAAAAAAGCCGTGAATTACACGGCTTTTATTTTTTATATTCAATATCTTTTATGTGTTGCTTTAATATGAGATTTATATATTGTGATAAGGAACGGTCGTCATATTCTGCTTTTTCTTTTAGTTTTGCCAAAATATCATTGTCAATAGTTATACTTATTTTTTCTTTTAAGGGCTTCATAATTATCACCTCAGCATTATTATAAGATAAAATGCTAAAAAATATTGACAAGTAAGATAAAGTAGTATAAAATAAGATTAAACGCAAGGAAGAAATGAGGTTTTAAATTATGACTCAAACAAAAAGAATTGTATCGTTAAGTATTGTCATGCTAATGGTATTTTCAATGTTTTCGACATTTAGTTTTAATGCATCTGCTGCTACAACATCAAAAAAATCGTGTATTAGTTATTATTACAGTGGCTCAAATGCTGGCAAAACAACATATAGAAATGAGTATTATACTATAGCTAAAAACAAAAAAGTAACTTTAGAGTGTTTTTGGAATACTGAAAAACTAAATAATCAAACAAGTGTAGGTCTTCAAGGTAAAAAAATTAAGGATTATTTAAGATTTGATGTGCATATTATTGATAAGAAAACAGGTAAAGTGGTTAATTATTGGTATGGGTTGAAGGCTAACTCTACATTTAAAGTTTATTCATCTGTGCCAAGTATTAATAGAGGTGAATATCAAGTTAAAGTAACAAGTTATCTTTCAAATTACAAAACTTATAAGAATTCATCTTTATCTGGTGTAGCTACATACCTAAAATATAGATTAAAATATTAACGCTTAAAATATATTCCTTGCGTTTTAAAATTAGAAAATCAGGTTTTCAACCAGTTCTTTTTCGGACACGAATGACAGAAAAAAGGACTTCACAAAAGTGAAGTCCTTTTTTTAATGATATCCGTTCCTTACGGAACGGGTGATATACCTTTAGTATGATATCCACCTGCGGTGGATGATATATGCTTCGCATATGAAGGAACGGATATTATATCATATTTGCAGGGCAAATATATCATACGGCTTGCCGTATATCATATCGCACAGCGATATATCATTTAACCTTGCCACTTCGCCGCTTTTATGCTATAATACACATAAAGATGGTAATGATGGGTTGGCAGTAGCAAGTAAGATTTTTCTAATCTTGGGTTGTATTGCTCAGGGATGGCTTTTACTTCCTCTTGCTTGGTGTTTGCCAATAACAATTTCTATTAACAACAAAATGAAGAACAATGAGCCTGTAGGAACAGGATTAAAGGTTTGCGCGATGCTTTTTGTTAATCTTATTGGTGGTATTTTATTGCTTTGCCGTTCGGATGATATGTGATTCGAATCACGTTTTGTATAAAAACAAAACCCGTTCTCTTTTCGAGAACGGGTTTTTATGTTGCTTTTAACTTTATCCTATATCAATGCCGAAGACCTTTTGACCTCGGGTTCCGATAATTACAGTGTTTTCAAAAACAACGGGGGAGGCTTCAACAGTCGAGCCTAAAGAAAGGTTTGCTAAAGTTTCGCCGTTTGAACCGTCGAGCAGGTAGATACCGCCCATTGCGGTGCAGACGATGATATATGCGTTACCGTCCTTAGTGTAAATTGCGGTTGGTGAACTCCAGGTATATGAGCCCATCTTCTTTTCCCACATAACCTCTCCGGTATTCTTGTTTAATGCAACCAATATACCACGGTTGCTGTTTTCGGTTTTACCAACAGGGATAATCAGCATGTTTTCAAGCGGAGTTCCTTTTTTACCTAAAACGGGAGAACCTAAAACACCGCCCGAAACATTTTCATCATACTTGATGTTCTCATAGGTTTTTGTCCAAACTATTTCGCCGTTTGAAGCATCAATCTTATAAATATAAGATTTTCCGCCTGCGTATTCCATTGAGGTTCCGAGGTAGAGATAACCTTTGCCGTTTTCGTCAACCTCAAAGGTTGGTGTTCCGTTAATATCGTCTTTAAGATTCTGTGCCCATTCAAGCACCATTGTATTGGCGTTAACGCAATAGAACATACCGTGGTTATCGCCGATATAGAGATATTCGCCAACAGCAATAACGCTGCTTTCATAGCCGTATCTCTTGCCTGATTTATCGGTATAGCGGGTTTTAACAATGTTTTCAGGTTCAATCGATATTGTTCCTGCTGCTTTATCATAATTTGTATGAAGCTTAATGGTATAAAGAATGCCGCTTTCGCCCGGCCAGATTAAAGTATCGGTTTCGGCATCAACGATTGGGCTTCCGTCAAACGCGCACCAGCCGCCGCTACGCTTAATATATGAATCTTTACCGCTTTGCTCGTGGAGAATCTTGCCGTCAATAAGGCTGATAATATACATTCTCGGAGATTTGCCGTCGCGGTAGTCGCCCGAGCCAACATACATAAGGGGATAGCCTCTCGGGTCAATAGCGCCAGAACCCTTAAAGTTCATACCAACCCAAATGGGCTCGCGGGTGTAAGAGCCGTCTTCAATGTCATAGAAATAAATATGACCGTCAAGCGTTGCATAAATAGCTTCAACGAGGTCTTTCTTAGCCTTTTTCTCAGGCTTTAAGTTCATTATAGCCTTGGTTTCTTCGTCCCAACGAACAACTAAGGGCTGACCTGTCCAACCGCAACCTGTCCATTTCAAAGAGCTGATTGATTTAGTCCATTTAGTTGTAAGTGTTTTATTTATTATAACCGTTTCGCCAAAGGTTGCACCTGTGCGGTAGTTATTGCCGCGGAAGGTTGTAATACCTTGAACCTGGTTATATTCACTCGCATCGCCGAAAGTTATTTTCTCGGGGCGGGAATAGGTGTTGATAATACTGCCACCGCTTATTATATCCCATTTAACATTCCAGTTTTTAGGATTGCTGTTTTCGGTAAAAGCAACCGAGTAATTAGGCTTGCTCGGTGTTGAAACAACCGAAGAGGTGCTTTCCTCGGATGAGCTATGAACTATGAGCGAGCTTTCTTCAGATGGCCTCGAAACATCATTTGTTGTGGTTGCTCTATATACAAAGACGCTGAGCACCGCGCATACCGCAACAAGCGCAAGGCAAATTACGGGTATTATTCTTTTCATAAAAATCCCTCCGAAAATATCGGTTTCTAGCACCCACAGTTTAACATATTATGTCGAATTTAGCAAGGGCTAAGGCTTAAAAAGTAAACTTTAGAGAGGTTTAATATCAGTTCATTTCCTTTTCCTCGGGCAATAGCGGGATATATTCATTCCAACGATGCTCTCTGATTGGCATTATCGGATGCTTTAAATCATCAAAAATTAAGATTAGAGCAGGGGATATTTTGCCGTAATTTTGAGCAAATGTGTAACCAACGAGTTTGTTTTTTCTTATTAGACTTTTAGCCAAGCGATGATAACTGAAATATGCCATTTTCATTCTCCTTTTGATTAGTGTTTCTAAAACGGGACATACTATTCTCGAATACTAAATATAAGGAGAATTAAAATGATTGAACAAGATACCATAAGATTATTAAGAGAATGCGATGCAGGGGTTAAAATGGGAATCGCATCAATTAAAGATGTTTTAGACTATGTAAAGTCTGAGGACTTAAAAACTGCGCTATCCGATTGCAAGGATGAACATCAGAAATTAGAGGGCGAGATTGAAAAGGAACTTGACCGTTATAAAGATGACGGAAAAGAGCCCAATCCTATTGCAAAGAGTATGTCCTGGATGAAGACAAACATCAAGCTTGTTATGAACGAATCGGACGGAACTATTGCCGACCTTATTACCGATGGCTGCAATATGGGAGTTAAATCACTCAATAAATATCTCAATCAGTATGAGGCGGCGGATGAGTATTCAAAGGATATTGCCAAGAAGCTTATCAAGCTTGAGGACGACCTTGCGAAGAAAATACGAAATTATCTATAAAACTATTGACAACTTAAATTCATTGTGTTAAAATACACGCAAATCAATGGCTGTGACGAAGACGGTCGTGAGATTAAGCTTAAAGAGAGTCGGCGTTTGGTGCGAGCCGATAGAAAGATTTCACATTAACCTATCACTTCTGAGCCGAAAGGCTGAACGCTTAGCAATTAAGCCAATCCGTGAATGCCGCGTTAGTGCAAAAAGGTTGTTAGACCTTAAGGGGCGAAATTTTTCGCAATTTGAGTGGTACCGCGAGTGATTATTGTTTTCACCCGTCTCAAAGTTCAAAACTTTGGGACGGTTATTTTTTTATTTTTATCAAGGAGGTCTTAATATGTCAACAGTGTCTACTAACAAATTGTCCGAGGTGGCAAAACGAATTAGGGAGATGCGTGAGATTTACGGTTTCTCGGTTGAAGAAATGGCAAATAAGGCAGAAGTATCTCTCGATGACTATTTAAGCTATGAATCGGGAACCAAGGATTTTCCGTTTACCTTTATACATAAATGCGCCTTGGCGTTTGATATTGATATGACTGAGTTGCTTGAGGGTCATTCAGCCAAGCTTTCTTCTTATACCGTTACACGAAAGGGCAAAGGAAGGCAGACTGCTAAAGAAGACGGAATTGAAATTCGAAACTTAGCTCCGGCGTTTAAGGATAAGCTTTCAGAACCTTATTGGGTTCGTTATGAGTATTCTCCTGAGCTTCAGAATAAACCGATTCATCTTACAAAGCATAGCGGTCAGGAGTTTGACCTGGTGCTTGAAGGAACTCTTAAAGTTCAGATAGGTGAGCATGTTGAGATTCTTCATGAGGGCGACAGTATTTATTATAACAGTTCAACTCCTCACGGAATGATTGCGGTTGATGGCAAGGATTGTGTTTTCTGCGCGGTTGTTTTATCAGGTGATGACGAAGAAGAAGAGGTTGTAAGAAAGAGCATTGTTTCTGCAAGGTCAACCGAAAAGCTTATTTGCGAAAAGTTTGTTAAAACCGAAGAAGATGAAAACGGCTCATTAAAGAAAATTTCTTTCCCCAATCGCGAAACCTTTAACTTTGGCTTTGATATCGTTGATGAGATTGCCAATAATTACCCTGATAAACTTGC
Source organism: Acutalibacteraceae bacterium (assembly GCA_045655925.1). Lineage (GTDB taxonomy): Bacteria > Bacillota > Clostridia > Oscillospirales > Acutalibacteraceae > UMGS172. The sequence continues at coordinate 5,479 of JAZOQD010000050.1, forward strand.
AATGCTTCACATTGATAAAAACAAGGTTGAACGCCGCTTTACCTTTAAGGACATTAAGCGCGCAACCTCGCAATGTGCAAACTATTTTACTTCGCTCGGTATTAAGAAGGGCGATCGCGTTATGCTTGTGCTGAAGAGGCATTATCAGTTCTGGTTTGCAATGGTGGCTCTTCATAAATTAGGAGCAATCGCAATTCCTGCAACCAATCAACTTAAAGACCATGATTTTGTTTATCGCTTTAATGCTGCAGGCGTAAGCGCTATTCTTTGCACGGCTGACGGCGATGTTTCCGATATAGTTGATTCTGCTGCAAAGCAGTGCCCCGAACTTAAAACAAAGATTTTAGTCGGCGGCAATAAAGAAGGCTGGCACGATTTTGATAACGAATACGGCCTTTTCTCAGGCAAATTCGAGAGAAATGCTGATTCCTCATGCGGCGATGAGCCTGCATTGATGTTCTTCACTTCGGGAACAACCGGTAATCCCAAAATGGCCTGCCATAAGCATACCTATGCTCTTGGCCATTTTGTAACTGCTAAATACTGGCATTGCTGTGAGCGTGATGGACTCCACCTTACCATTTCCGATACAGGTTGGGGTAAATCGCTTTGGGGCAAGCTTTACGGTCAGTGGCTTTGCGAGGGTGCGGTGTTTGTTTATGACTTTGACCGTTTTGAAGCCGCAGATATACTCCCAATGTTCAAGCAGTATAATATAACTACATTCTGTGCACCGCCCACAATGCTTAGAATGTTAATTAAAGAAGATTTATCAAAATATGACCTTTCCTCAATTCATCATTTGACAACTGCCGGCGAAGCAATGAACCCTGAGGTTGTAAAGCAGTTTGAGGCGGCAACAGGTCTTCAGATAATGGAGGGCTTCGGTCAGACCGAAACTACACTTACCATTGCCAACTTGGTCGGCACTGCTCCTAAATTAGGTTCAATGGGTAAGGCATCTCCGCAGTATGATGTTGATATAGTAGATTTAGACGGCAATTCGGTTCCAAACGGTGAGGTTGGTGAAATCGGTATCCGTTTGGATAACGGCGACCCCTGCGGTCTTTTCAAGGAGTATTACAGAGATGCTGAAAAGACCTCCGAGGCTATGCATGATGGTCTTTATCATACAGGCGATACCGCATGGCGCGATGAGGATGGATACTTCTTCTATGTCAGCCGTATTGATGATGTTATAAAGTCATCCGGCTACCGCATAGGACCCTTTGAAATCGAGAGCGTTATTATGGAATTGCCTTATGTTTTGGAATGCGGCGTTTCTGCAGCTCCCGATGAAATGAGAGGTCAGGTTGTTAAGGCAAGCATCGTGCTGACAAAGGGAACCGAGGGCACCGATGAGCTTAAAAAGGAGATTCAAAAGTATGTTAAAGAGCATACTGCTCCTTATAAGTATCCCAGAATTGTTGAGTTCCGCGACGAATTGCCCAAGACAATAAGCGGCAAAATTCAACGAAATAAGCTTTGATCGGCCTTTTTACCATTAAAAAACTATTGACAAACAAGCCGAGGATATGATACTATAACTTAAGTTATAAAAGCATTGACGAAGAGGGCATTAAATGTTCTTTCTTAAGAGAAGCGGCGGTTGGTGTAAGCCGTTAGAAAGATTTTAATGTTTGTAGCTTCTGAGCTGAGGGGAAGAAAACGTTTATCGTGAGTAGAGCCTCTCCGTGATTGCCGCGTAAGTGCATACGGGTTATTTGACCTTGAGTGGCGTTTTAACGCAATTTGAGTGGTACCGCGGGTTTGCAATGATTACAAACTCGTCTCAAAGTATTTTATCTTTGGGGCGGGTTTTTTTCGTCCCATAACGGAGGATACTATGAATAGTGTTACTGAACTTGATTTAAGAATCAAAGAAATGGCGCGACGCATTTTTGAGCTTCGCGAAATCGAGAATCTGACAACTGCCGAAATGGCGGCAAAAACAGGCGTTACAGAGCAGGAATATATTGATTGCGAAAGCGGAAAGAGCGACCTTAACTTTGCTTTCCTTTATCGTTGTGCTCAGGCCTTGAGAGTTGACGTTACCGATATTATTGAGGGCTCGAGCCCCCGTCTTGTTGGCTATACTGTAACAAGAAAAGGTGAGGGTCAGCGTATAGAGCAGGCTCACGGAATGGTTTATTATAACCTTGCTTCCGCTTTTAAGAATCGTATTGCTGAACCTTTGTATGTTGTATCAGGCTATGATGCTGCGGCGCAAGATAAGGATATCGAACTTACAACCCATGAGGGGCAGGAATGCGATATTATCGTAAAAGGTGCCTTAAAGGTTCAGGTTGGTAATCATATTGAAATTTTAAGAGAGGGCGACAGTATTTATTACGATAGCTCGACTCCTCACGGTATGATTGCAACCGAGGGTGCTGACTGTATTTTCTATGCTATAGTTCTTAACCCCTCGGGTGAGCCGATTTCAACCTATACTCATAGCGGTATTAAGGAGTTTACCGTTGTTCCCAAACAGCGTGTTAAAATTGGTAATGAAAACCGCGTTTGGCAGGATTTTATTACGCCTACCGAAGATGAAAACGGCACCATTACCAAAATTGATTTTAAGAATGATGATGAGTTTAACTTCGCGTTTGATGTTATTGACCGCTTAGGCCGTGAAAAGCCTGATAAATTAGCGATGATTCATCTTGACCGCGAGAGAACAGAGCGCAGATTTACATTCTCGGATATTAAACGCGCATCTTCTCAGACTGCTAACTACTTTAAGTCGTTGGGTATCGGCCGCGGCGATAAGGTTATGCTGATTTTAAAGCGCCATTATCAGTTCTGGTTCTCAATTCTTGCGTTGCATAAATTGGGTGCTATTGCGATTCCCGCAACTAATCAGCTTAAAGAGCATGATATTACATATAGAATTAATGCCGCAGGCGTTAAGGCAGTTATTTGCACCGCTGACGGCGATGTTTCAAAAGAGGTTGAATTAGCAGAGAAGCATTGCGATTGCTTAGAAACCAAGATTATGGTTGGTGGCTGCCGCGAGGGCTGGAAAAACTTTGATGAGGAATATAGCCTTTATACAGGTAAATTCGAGCGCACCGAGGATTCTCCCAAGGGTGATGATACAATGCTTATGTATTTCACCTCGGGAACAACCGGCAACCCCAAAATCGCAGTTCATAGTTATAAATATCCTTTAGGTCATTTTATAACCGCAAAGTATTGGCATTGTGTTAACCCCGAGGGTGTTCATTTCACTATTTCGGATACAGGTTGGGCAAAGGCCGCTTGGGGTAAGATATATGGCCAGTGGCTCTGCGAAACAGGTCTTTTTGTTTATGACTTTGACAGATTTGAAGCCGCAGACCTGCTTCCGATGTTCCAGAAGTATCATATTACCACCTTCTGTGCACCGCCTACAATGCTTAGAATGATGGTTAAGCAGGATATTTCAAAATATGATTTATCCTCGGTTGAACATATGACCACCGCAGGCGAGGCACTTAACCCTGAGGTATTCCGTCAGTTCCAGGCCGCAACAGGTCTTCAGATTATGGAGGGCTTCGGTCAGACCGAAACAACCTGCGCACTTGCCAATTTAACCGGAACAAGAACCAAGGTTGGCTCAATGGGTAAGCCTGTTCCTCTTTATGATATTCATTTGCTTGATGCAGACGGTCAAGAGGTTGACGTTGGTGACGTTGGCGAAATCTGCATAAATGTTTCAGAAAAGGTTCCCAATGGTTTGTTCAAAGGATATTATAAAGATGAAGAAAAAACCGCTGAATGTTGGCATGACGGTTTCTATCATACAGGCGATACCGCATGGCGCGATGAAGACGGTTATTTCTGGTATGTTGGCCGAGTTGATGATGTTATCAAATCCTCGG
>JAZOQD010000051.1:0-4136 GCA_045655925.1 Acutalibacteraceae bacterium
GTTAAGAAATCATCTGCCAATACATTAGAGTCTTATTTGCGCGATATTAGCCAGTTTGCATCTTTTTGTGACTCTCAGAAACTAAGATCTTTATCGTCTGTTAAGGCTCCGCTTATAAATGATTACATCGTTTATCTTCAAAATGCGGGTAAATCAACCGCAACTCTTACAAGAATAGTAGCATCTTTAAGATGTTATTTTGGTTTCTTAAATTCTATTGAAATAATTTCGTCTGATCCTATTAAGGATATTAAAATAGAGCGTGAGAAGAAAAAATTACCCGAGGTTTTAACCGCTAAAGAGGTTTCAACCCTTTTATCTCAACCTAATGCAAGAGATTTAAAAGGTTGCCGTGATAAAGCGATGCTTGAGCTTTTATATGCAACCGGAATTAAGGTTTCAGAGCTTATCAATATTGAACTTCATGACTTAAATCTTTCGGTTGGAGTTCTTCATTTACATAATGGTAAAACAGATAGATTTATCCCGCTTTATCCTGATGCTGTAAAATCGCTTACTAATTATTGCAATAATGTTCGTGATATTATTGCTCTAAATAGTGATACAACCTGCTTGTTTACCAATATGAGCGGCGAGCCGATGACAAGGCAGGGCCTTTGGAAAATTATTAAGTATTATGCCGATAAGGCTAATATAAAAAAGGATATAACTCCTCATACTATTCGTCATTCGTTTGCAACTCATCTATTGGAAAACGGAGCGCCTTTAAAGGATATCCAGGAAATTTTAGGCCATCAAGACCTCTCATCAACCCAAATTTACGCTCAACTTATGCGCAACAGATACGCTCAAAGCTATAAAAAATATCACCCGCTAGCAAGATAATGCCAAGCGGGTGTTTTTTTATAAGTTTTTATAAAAAAGACTTGCATTTTAAAAAGTTGTATGATATTATATCAAAGTCGCAAATAGAATATGACTATTTCCGGGTGTAGCCCAGTTTGGTAGAGCGCTTGAATGGGGTTCAAGAGGCCGCAGGTTCGACTCCTGTCACTCGGACCATTAAAAGTCTTGTAAACTTTATGTTTGCAAGGCTTTTTCTTTTATAATAATTTAATTATCTGCGGCCGATTGAACCCAAGGTTCAGGCATTGAGCGCGACCGCCGCCGGTGGCGGAAGCAGGAAGCGCGAAATGGCGCAGCGGTCGGCAGATGTCAGCGGCGCTCGTAGCCGCGTGCAGATGTCGGGCACCGCAAGAGGTAGCCGCAGGTTCGACTCGAAGTCACTCGCACCATAAGAGAACTAACAGTTTTCTGTTAGTTCTCTTTTTTTATTGTTAAACATAAAATTTTCTTTTGCATAAAATGTAAGTAGCCGAGCATTCGGCAATTTATAAATTAAGGAGATAAAAATGTCTGAATTAAAATATAAAGGCTTTTATATGCCTGTGGCGGAAGAAGCTGCAAGAAAGTTTGACGATACTTGCCTTAAAGATTTACCGCTGACAATGGCTTATGTGCCATTTCAGAATTTTGACAAGGTTTACTGTGAGGCAGACGCATTAATGTATGGAACACTTTTTCCTGAGCTTAATAAACCGTTTTACGGTAAATTCACGGGGGAGAGAAAATGATGGATGAAAAGAAGGCTTTAATGAAAAAAATATCTGAGATGCAGTTTAAAGCGCTCGAGCTTGGACTATATCTTGATACCCACCCGAAGTGCGAAGAAGGATTAAGAAAATTTTCTGAGGCTTGCGCTAAATATAAAGAATTGGTTAAGCAATATGAAAAAGAATTTGGTCCTATAACACTTTGCGGTGATTTTGGAAATGACGGTTTTGATTGGACAAACAATCCTTGGCCGTGGGAAAGGGAGGCTAACTAAATGTGGCAATATCAGAAGAAACTTCAATATCCGATAAACATTAAAAATCCGAACCCTAAGCTTGCCAATATTATTATAACTCAATATGGTGGCCCTGACGGCGAGATTGCAGCAAGTTTGCGCTATCTCAGCCAACGCTTTGCAATGCCTTATGCCGAGCTTAAAGGTCTATTAACCGATGTTGGAACAGAAGAACTTGCTCATATGGAAATGGTTGGAACGATAGTTTATCAGCTAACAAGAAATCTTTCGGAGGAGGATATTAAAACCGCAGGCTTTGACACCTATTTTGTTGACCATACAACCGGTCTTTATCCTCAGGCGGCATCAGGAATGCCCTTTACGGCCGCAGTTTTAGCCTCAAAAGGCGACCCTATAACCGATATTCATGAGTCGATGGCTGCCGAGCAAAAGGCAAGAACAACCTATGATAATATACTCCGTTTCTGCTCTGACGACCCCGATGTTAAAGATGTTATCAAGTTCTTACGTCAACGCGAAGTGGTTCACTATCAACGTTTTGGTGAGGGTTTGCGATTAGTAACAGAGCGGCTTAACTCTAAGAACTTCTACGAAATCAACCCTGCATTTGATAAATAATTTTAAAAAGCAACCTTCGGGTTGCTTTTTATTTACAATTTATTTAATTTTCAGCCTTGTTTTGTTTTAGATTCTGTAATAAAATAGATACAAAGGTTGGGGATAATATGGATTTTTTAAGAGAAATTGATTCTAAAGACTTTGTTAAGTTGATGTCTTATTATAAATGTGCCATGATGGAAATTGAAACAAAGTTTAATGTTTTAAACGAGGAGTATTCTTTAACTCATGACCGCAATCCGATAAGCACAATTAAAACAAGACTAAAGAAGCCGGCAAGCATATTTGAAAAATTGGAGCGCAGAGGCTTTGAAGTATCAGTGGCAAGTATTGAAAACAATTTAAACGATGTTGCAGGTGTTAGAGTTATATGCTCATTTCCTGAAGATGTATATACTCTGGCTGGTGCTTTGCTTCAGCAGGATGATGTTAAGTTGATTGTTATGAAGGACTACATATCAAAGCCTAAGGAGAACGGTTACAGAAGTCTTCATATGATAGTTGAAATACCTATATTTTTGGCTCAGGAAAAGCGAATGATGAAGGTTGAGATTCAACTTAGAACTATTGCTATGGATTTTTGGGCAAGCTTAGAGCATCAATTGTGCTATAAAAAGGATGTTGATTTCACAAAAGAAATGGCTGACGAACTTTTTGAGTGTGCAAAAATCAGTGCCGAACTCGATTTAAGAATGGACGAATTAAGAAAAAATGTTCTAAGGCAGGGAATACAAAACAGTTTAAGATAAAATAAAAGGTCTTACCGAGCGGTAAGACCTTTTTATTAAAAGAACTTATCATATATGCCAAAACCGAAGATAAAGATAATGATAAAGGGGAGAATATAGGAAAGATATACGCGCATCCAATTCTTAACTTTGATGCCTTTACCTGTATTAGCCTCGGCCTTGAAATTATCCCAACCCCAACCGTATTTTGTGACACAGAAGAGTAAATAAATCAGAGCACCGAGCGGTAATAATAGGTTACTAACAATAAAGTCCTCTAAATCAAGAACTGTTCCGCCGAAAATTTTGAATCCGTCCCACTTAAGAAGATTATAACCCAAAACGCAGGGGATAGATAAAATTGTTAAGAAAATAAAGTTAATAAGAGAGGATTTCTTTCTGCTCCAACCCTTAAGTTCCATAACGCAGCAAATAATGTTTTCGAAAACCGCAAAAACTGTTGATAATGCAGCGAAACTCATAAACAGGAAGAATAAAGTTCCCCAAAATCTTCCCATAGGCATATTTGCAAAAATATTAGGAAGGGTTACAAAAATTAGCGGAGGGCCTGCGTTTGGCGCAACATTATAAGTATAGCAAGCTGGGAAGATTATAAGTCCTGATGTTATAGCAACAAATGTATCGAGAACAACGATATTTACTGACTCTGAAAGCAAAGAATGCTCTTTATTGAGGTAGCTTCCAAATATTGCCATAGAACCAATACCAATACTTAAAGTGAAGAAAGCTTGATTCATTGCGCTAACCAGAGTTGTTATAATACCAACGTCAGCCATTCTTTTAAAATCAGGAATGAGATAGAAGGAAAGGCCTTCTTTTGCTCCATCCATAAAGAACGAATTGATGGCAAGTATAACCATAATTGCTAAAAGTGCAATCATCAGTATTTTAGTTACTTTTTCAAGACTTCTCTTAACACCGCCCATGCAAACAAATAT
>JAZOQD010000052.1:0-6744 GCA_045655925.1 Acutalibacteraceae bacterium
GCCCTTACCACCTGCATCAACAACGCCTGCTTTTTTAAGAACAGGGAGTAGCTCAGGAGTTTCATTAAGCGCTTTATTAGCACCTTCAATCATATATTCAAAGGCAGCAACAACATCGCGGCCTTCTTCTGCGGCAACTGCGGCATATTCAGAAGCTACTCTTGCAACAGTAAGAATAGTTCCCTCGGTAGGCTTCATAACAGCTTTATATGCTGCCTCAACGCCTAATTTCATAGCCTCTGCCAAAGCGGCCGAGTCCATCTCGTCTTTACCCTTTAAACCCTTGGCAAAGCCGCGGAATAAAAGAGAAAGAATAACGCCAGAGTTTCCTCTTGCGCCACGAAGCAATGCAGAAGCGTTAACCTCAGCAACACGACCGGCAGATTCATTATCAAGCAATTTAAGTTCACGAGCCGAGTTGCTGATAGTCATTGACATATTAGTTCCTGTGTCACCATCGGGAACAGGGAAAACATTAAGCTCGTCAACCTTAACTTTGCAGTTAATAATATTGTTTGCACCGGATAAAAGTGCATCACGCAGTGTATTTCCGTTAATCAAAAATAAACAACTCCTTAAATATCGGCACGGGTTTGCCGAACAATTGATGCTAAAACAAGAGCATCAAAATTATTCTTTAATTCCGTCAATACGGACGGTTACCTTGCCGACAGTGATGCCGGTGGTTTCATTTACAACATATTTAACCTTTTCGGTAATACTTTTTGCTATTGCATTCATATTCATTCCGTAAACAACGATGATATGAAGGTCAACATTTATTTTATTTATATCGCCATGGATGCGAACACCCTTATCGGTATAATCCTTTTTAGAAATAAGGTGGCGAAGCTTCTGCTTTCCGTGGGGAGCCATTCCGGCAACACCGAAGCAGGATGAAACAGCATTGCCGATAAGCTTGGCAAAGTATTCATTTGATAAAACTATTTTACCTGTTTTTGTTTCATAAGCTATCATATATAGAACCTCCGTTTTATTGTTTAGAACCGATATCTGATATACCAAAGAACGGGTCACTAACAGAAGATATCTCTTTTATCTCGAGAGCAACATCACAGGTTGTAAGACCATAGCGGTAGCAAACGGGGATAAGAGGCATTCCTGCATTAAATGAATTTATAATATCGACTAAAGAATACTCCTCATTATAAAATCCTTTTACAGAATCGTCAAGAGTGTATTTAATTGAGAAGTTGTCATCGCCGATATCGGTTAAATCATCTCCTGCATCATTTGCAGGTGATTTATCGGTTTCGGTTTGGGTGTTGGTTGACTCCTGCTGCTTTAAAATGCCGTATGCCATACTGCCGCCGGGAATCACCAATTCAGAAATATCCATATTATTGAGGATTTTCGTTTCGGCAACATAAAGGTCAAACTGGCCGTTCTGCAAGGTCCAGATATAGCCTTCCCAGCCGAGCTTCTGTATATTAACTCGAATACCGAGTTTTTTAAGCTGAGCGGCAACCGTTTCGGCAACGGCAACATGACGACTGTTATCGCGATAGCAGACCAAAGTTACAGTCAAAGCAACTTTATTGCTTGCAACATAATAACCCTCTTCATTTTTACTATTATAACCCAAATCCTTTAAATAGGCAACAAGATTTTGAGTTGATGAGTTTTTAGAGATGTTTTGCAAGCCCTTTGCATCCTGAAAAGCGGGATTAAAAATGCCGGTTGCAGGGGCTGCAAGCTCGTGGTATGCGGTGTTGCAAATTTCGGCTCGATCAATCGCCTCAGAGATGAGATAACGCATCTTTTCGTTTTTGCACTTACCCGCATTCATATTTGCGCCAAGATATACTAAGTTGTTCAGGTTAACAAAATATGAGGTGCCGGTCATCGAATGAATAACACCGTCAGATAAATCGGTATAATAAAGGCTAACATAGTTAGATTCCAGGTTGTGCTCGATAACCTCACTGTCAGGTGCATGGAGCAGAGAGATTTTTTCAACCGAGGGCTTGCCGTTTATATGAGAGGTGTTTCTTATTAACTGCTCGTTTTTAAGGTCGGGGATATACCGGCCCGAACCAATAGGAGGAAGCGAAATATTATCCTCGTCAACTGCTTTTTCACTTTCTCTTTTAAAAACGGGGAAATCGAGCAGGTTGGCAAAATAGGGGTCAGCCTTAGTTAGCTTAACTGAAATCGTTTTGGAGCCTTCGGCCACCATGGATGAAACGGTTTTCAACTGTTCCGAATAAATAAGCGTTGAATTTTTAGCAAGCTTATAGCAGTAAACAACGTCCTCAGCAGTAAGCGCTGTTCCGTCAGAAAAATAAACATCATTTAAGGTTATAGTGCAATTTTTCCCGTTATAATCGATATCCTTTGCTAAAACAAATTTTGGCTGATAGGAGTTATCAACCTTAACCAACGGGTCGAACAAAAGATATGAAAGCTGACGGTTCAAAAGGGAAGATGCGGCGTAAGGGTTAAGAGTGTCATTTGAACGGTAGAGAAGAGAAATGGATTCGGGGACGGGTTTAGCATTTTCAGCATTGCCACTTTGGGTATCGCCGTTTTGAGTTGGTGCCTTACCGCAACCGACAAGCAAAAGCATTATTACAGCTAAGGCTAATGCAACAATCCTTTTCATACTATCTCTCCTTTCATTCTTCTAAGCTAATCCTTTTTACAGAAATGGTTTTGCCCGTGTTTTTATCAATGTTAAAAATGCAGGCATTTAAGATACATTTACCATCTGCCAACGAAAATTTAACGGGCGCACCATCTTTAATTTTGGCTATTGAAAGCTCGGTTTTAACACCTAAAACAGAATCGAGGGGGCCAACCATTCCTAAATCGGTTATAAAGCCTGTTCCGTTTTTCAAAACCTTTTCATCTGCAGTAGCAACATGTGTATGAGTTCCAAAAACTGCCGAGGCTCTGCCGTCAACATATTCGGCAAAAGCGCGTTTTTCGGCGGTGCATTCGCCATGGAAATCAATCATAATGATTTTCATTCCGTTATCGTTAGCTCTTTTTATAAGTTCGTCGGCGGCGGCAAACGGGTTATCGCAATCGGGCATCCAAACTCTGCCCGAAAGATTTATAACGCTTAGCTGCGCAAAGCCTAAATCAAGCTCGGCATAGCCACTGCCGATTGAACACTCACTAAAGTTATCTGGTCTTAGCAAAAAATCGTTATCATCAAGCAGGGGGTAAACTTCTTTGCGCCTTAAAGTATGGTTTCCGCCGGTTATAATATCAGCGCCTGCGGCAAAAAGGCTTTTTGCAGATAAAGGGGTAAGGCCGTTGCCGTCTGCAGAGTTTTCGCCGTTGACAATTGTGCAATCAATATTCTCTTTTTTCTTAATTATGGGCAGCACTTTTAAAAGATAATTGCAACCGATACTGCCGCAAACATCGCCAATGGCCAAAATGTTCATAATAAACCTCTTTATCCTTGTTGCGAGGCAATTCAGGTTTGACTCTTCTCGCATAAATCATCTTATTCTATCATAAAACATATATTTTTTCAATTGTTTTTGAAACTATAAATGAAATATGAACAATATATTATATTATTAAAGTTAATCGTTAAGAAATATTTGCATTATTACTTTACTTGTGGTAAAATATTGTAGATAATGCGAAAGTGTGCATTTTAGGAGTTGTTTTAATGGATAAAAGACCAATCGGCGTTTTCGATTCAGGGCTTGGAGGCCTTTCGGTAATCAAGGAACTGAGCAGGGTATTACCTGATGAAAATATTGTCTATTTTGGCGATACAGGTCGTTTGCCTTACGGAACAAAGAGCAATGAAACGATTATCAAATATGCAACCGAGGATGAGAAGTTCCTTCTTTCCTTTGATGTTAAGCTGATAATTGCGGCTTGCGGCACCGTTAGCTCGGTTGCGAGAAAAACGGGTGAGCAGCTGCCTGTTCCGTTTATTGAGGTTGTTACTCCTGCGGCAAAAGCGGCAGCAAAGGCAACCAAAAATAAAATAGTTGGCGTTATAGGAACCGCGGCAACCGTCAGAAGCGATTCTTATAAAAAAGCGGTGCTGGAAGTTGATAAGGAAATCTCCTTGCATCAGGTTGCATGTCCGCTTTTTGTTCAGCTCGTTGAAGAAGGCTTTGTTAAAAAAGATGATGAGATAACAAGGCTTGCCGCAGAGCATTACTTAAAGCCGCTTAAGGAAAAAGGTGTTGACACTCTTATCTTAGGATGCACTCATTTTCCTGCAATAAGTGAGATTATATCGGATATTATGGGCGAGGATGTAACCCTTATAAATACCGGCGAGCAGGCGGCTAAAGCGGCTGCTCAGTATTTAAAGGAAAATGATATGATGGGCTCGGGAGCAGAGAAGCATTTCTTTGTCAGTGACCGTGCTGAGTCGTTTAAAACGGTTGCAGGCATATTGCTCGGTTCTGAAATAGAGGGCGATGTTAAAACCGTTAATCTCCAGAGTTATTTGAAATAAGGTAAATTTATGAAGGAAGTTTTAATTGATATAAAAGGAATCCAGAATGTTGATGGTGAGGATGATATAACCGAGCTCACAACGGTTGGTAAAATGGAATCCATAGCAGGTAAAACCTATCTTAGATATGACGATAGAACAGGGAATAACAATGAGTCGATTTCCTGCCTTATTAAGCTGGACCCCGAGGATGATTCTGTTGTAATGCAGCGTCATGGTTCCTTTAACAGCAGAATGTATATCAAAAAGGGTCAGCGTCATATCTGCCATTATGAAACCCCCGCAGGAACGCTCACTATGGGTATTTTCGGCGAAAATACCGAGATAAAAATGGGCGATGACGGCGGCAGAGTTTTTATGAGTTATACTATTGATATAAATCATGGGCTTATGAGCCGAAACAGTGTTGAGATAAAAGTAAAAGAGGTATAAAAATGTCGGTCATAGTTAAAAACACAACTGAAAGTATAAAGTATTTAATTGAAAATGCCGCAAAAAAGGCTATTTCCGAGGGCTTATTGCAGTCGGCGGAATTAACACCCTTTGCGGTTGAGGTTCCTGCTGATAGAAGCCATGGTGATTTTGCGGTTAACGCCGCTATGGTTTGGTCGCGCGTTTTCAGAACCAATCCGCGCGCTATTGCCGAGGCGGTAGTTTCCAATCTTGAACTTGAGGGAACATATATTGACCGCGCAGAAATTGCAGGTCCCGGCTTTATAAACTTGTTTTTATCGGATAATTATTATGCCGATATAGTTTCTGATGTTATTGCAAAGGGTGCAGACTATGGCTGCAGCGAAATAGGCAAGGGCAAAAAGATAATGGTTGAGTTTGTTTCGGCTAATCCTACAGGACCGATGCATGTCGGTAATGCTCGAGGCGGCGCTTTGGGTGATTGTATTGCCGCAGTTTTGGAAAAAGCGGGATATGATACTTTCAGAGAGTTTTATATCAACGATGCCGGCAACCAGATTGCAAAATTCGGTCTTTCGCTTGATATAAGATATAAGAAATTGTTCGATGAAACGGTTGAAATGCCTGAGGAGGCATATCATGGTCAGGATATTATTGACCATGCTAAAAATTTCGCCGCAATTCATGGCGATAAATATTTGAAGGTAACCGAAGAAGAGCGCAGAGACGCTTTAGTGAAATTTGCATTGCCGCAGAATATTGAGGGTCTTGAGCGCGACCTTAAAAAATACCGCATAGTTTATGATAATTGGTTTAAGGAGTCAACCCTTCATAATAACGGCGAGGCGGCAAAGGTTGTTGAACTGCTTACTGAACGAGGCTATACCTACGAGCAGGACGGAGCACTTTGGTTTAAGGGCGAGGAGTTCAATACTGAGGACTTTGTTCTTCGTCGCTCCAACGGTTTCTTTACCTATGTTGTGCCCGATATTGCTTACCACTATAATAAGCTTGTTACAAGAGGCTTTGATAAGGCTGTTGACGTTCTCGGCGCAGACCATCATGGATATGTTCCGCGTCTTAAGGGCGCTTTGCAGGCTTTGGGAATAGACCCTAGTCGTCTTGATGTTGTTTTAATGCAGATGGTTCGCCTTATCCGCGGCAACGAAACAGTTAAGCTTTCAAAACGTTCGGGCAAAGCGATTACTCTGGTAACCTTGCTTGATGAAATTCCGATTGATGCCGCAAGATTTATTTTCAACTCAAAAGAGCCTAACACTCATCTTGAATTTGATTTGGATTTGGCGGTTGAGCAATCGAGCCAGAACCCTGTTTATTATGTTCAGTATGCCCATGCTAGAATCTGCAGCATTCTGCGTAATCTTGAAGCAGAAGGTATAAAGCCTGAGCAGGCCAAAACAGATTGGTTGGTTAGGCTTAACACATCTGAGGAAAGAGAACTTATCCGCCATATTTCAGCCTTTACGGGTGAAATTGAGGCGGCGGCCTTGGGATATGATTCTGCGAGAATAACAAAGTATGTTTATGAACTTGCGACCCTTTTCCATAAGTTCTATAACGCTTGTCGCGTAAAAATTGAGGACAAGGAGCTTATGCAGGCAAGAATTGCGCTTTGTATAGCAACAAAAACTGTTATTGCAAACGTTTTAACAATGTTTAAAATTGATGTCCCTGAGAGTATGTAAAAAGGAAAACCGCGTGATTTTCATCACGCGGTTTTCTTTTAATATCCTAAATTTTCATTAACCAAAATAACCTTTACTCTGCCAATCTGAGCTTGCGGACCCATTATAACAAAGTTTCTGCAAATGCGGTCAAGTCGGAGGCCAAGCGGTCTTAGGAAGACA
>JAZOQD010000053.1:0-2243 GCA_045655925.1 Acutalibacteraceae bacterium
ATAAAGATTCCTCCTTGGAAGCTTAGAAGTTATATCCTAAGTCAAATGCTTTTTTATTTATTTCTATAAATTGAGGCTTGACGCTTTTCTCAATAGCTGCTATCCAGTTATCATAGGGAATATCAAAATATTTTGCTAATCTTCCCATTAAAACAATGTTTACAGACTTTGCATTTCCTGCCTCGGTTGCAAGGCTTAATGCATCAATATCATCAACGAAAACGCCTTTTGCTTTAAGTTCATCTAAAACAGCGTTAGGATACTCTGCTGCGCCTGTGATAACAGGCATGGGATCGATAGTCTGGGTATTAACTATAATTTTTCCGTCTTTTTTCAGGCATTCAGCATGACGCGCTGCCTCTAATTTCTCAAATGAAACGATAAAATCGGCTTCGCCTTTAGAGATGACGGGGGAGTAAACTTTATCGCCATAGCGGACATAAGTAACAACAGAACCGCCACGTTGGCTCATTCCGTGAACCTTGCTGACCTTAACATCATAGCCTTCATCGGTAAGCAGTTTTCCAAGCAACTTACTTGCAAGCAAACTACCCTGGCCGCCAACGCCGACAATCATAATATTCTTGGTTTCCATTTATCTTTCCCCCTTCTCAATAGCGCCTAAGCGGCACATCTGGGTGCAAACATCACAGCCAACGCACTGTGTAAAGTCAATTTTAGCCTTTCCGTCTTTCATACTGATAGCAGGGCAACCGAGCTTCATACACATCTTACAGCCAACACATTTATCCTCGTTAACCTTAACGGCAGGCTTTGCCTTAACATACTTTAAGAGCATACAGGGTCTGCGGGAAATAATAACCGAAGGCTCTTCTACTTTCAGTTCTTCCAAAACGGCATCCTCGCACTCTTTAAGGTTATAGGGGTCAACAACTCTGACTCTCTTGATTCCGAGTGATTTGCACAGCTCTTCAAGGTTTACTGCTGCTGCTGCAGGTTCGCCTTTAATAGTGTAGCCAGTAGTAGGGTTCTGCTGGTGGCCGGTCATACCGGTAATAGAGTTATCAACAATAATAACGGTTGAATTAGAACCGTTATATGCGATATTTACAAGACCGGTCATACCTGAATGCATAAAGGTTGAATCACCGATAACGCAAACGGTTCTGGTTTCGGATTCTTTTCCGCCGGCTTTATTAAAGCCATGGATGCCCGAAACTGATGCACCCATACAAAGAGTTGAATCAAGGGCAAAAAGCGGTGCGGCAGAGCCTAAGGTATAGCAACCGATATCGCCGAGAACGGTAATTTTATTTTTAGACAAGGTATAGAAAAGGCCTCTGTGCGGACAACCTGCACACATAACGGGAGGACGAACGGGAATATTAGAGTCTGCCGAAATGGTCTCGGGCAGCTCAAGACCAAAAGCGGCTTTAATAACCGATTGATTATATTCGCCTAAAGGAGAGAACATTTCTTTACCGATGCAGTCAATGCCGATGTTTTTAAGGTGGCTTTCGATAATTCCGTCAAGTTCTTCTATAACATATAGTTTTTCAACCTTGGCGGCAAAGTTCTTCACAAGGTCAATGGGAAGGGGATTGACAATGCCGAGCTTTAAAACAGATGCAGTATCGCCGAAAACTTCTTTAACATATTGGTAGCATGTTCCTGAGCAGATAATACCGATTTCTTTTCCACCAATTTCAACGCGGTTGAGGTTGCTTGTTTCGCCAAGGAGTCTTAACTTTTCGGTTCTTTCCTCAACAAATGGGTGGCGTTTAACTGCGTTAGCAGGAGCCATTATGTATTTCTGCGGATTTTTTTCATAAGGCAGGAGTTCTTTTTCAACTCTGTCTTCTAATTCAACCTGGCTTTGAGAATGAGCGATTCTGGTGCACATTCTTACTATAACAGGAGTATCATATTCCTCTGATATATCAAAAGCGGCTTTGACAAACTCTTTAGCCTCAGATGAATCAGCAGGCTCTAACATAGGAACCTTTGCGGCAATAGCATAATGCCTTGAATCTTGCTCATTCTGAGAAGAATGCATTGCAGGGTCATCAGCAACAAATATTACAAGGCCACCGTTGACACCCGTATAAGAAAGGGTAAACAAGGGGTCGGCCGCAACATTCAGGCCAACATGTTTCATAGCACAGGCAGTTCTGACACCGCGCAAGGATGCGCCGAAAGCCACTTCTGCGGCAACCTTTTCGTTGGGTGCCCATTCGCAATAGATTTCATCATATTTGGCGGCGTATTCGGTTATCTCGGTT
>JAZOQD010000054.1:0-8439 GCA_045655925.1 Acutalibacteraceae bacterium
ATGATACCGCCGATGCGTTAGCGC
This sequence comes from Acutalibacteraceae bacterium, assembly GCA_045655925.1. Taxonomy (GTDB): domain Bacteria; phylum Bacillota; class Clostridia; order Oscillospirales; family Acutalibacteraceae; genus UMGS172. The sequence goes on from JAZOQD010000054.1 coordinate 25, forward strand.
TTGCTATTTGCCATGCTCATTGTGCAGGTTCAATTATTGGCAGAATGAATTACAACTTGAGGTGATAAAATGATTTACTCGTTAAGTGGTGAGGTTATTTTTAAAGACCATATCTGCGGCGTTATTGAATGCGGCGGCGTTGGTTATAAGTTTTTGGCTTCCAGTAAAACATTGGCTTGCTTGGCCGATAAAGGCAATAAGGCTTTTGTCTATACTTATATGCACTTTAAGCAGGACGGGGTTGATTTATTTGGCTTTTCTGATGAAAAAGAACTTCAGATGTTTAAAGACCTTATTTCTGTCAGCAATGTTGGTCCAAAGCTTGCAATTGCCATTCTTTCAACCTTTACTGCAGAGCAGATTATTTCTCATATCGCCAACGGCGAAGCAAAAGAGATAACAAGAGCCCCCGGTGTTGGTTTGAAATCGGCGCAGAGAATTGTGCTTGAATTAAAGGATAAGGTTGGTAGCGCGATATTTGATACTGGCAATGATACCGTTGGCGCCTCTTCTGTTTCAACCGATGGCTCGGCTGTTAAGGATGCCATTTCCGCGCTCGTTCAGTTCGGTTATTCCTTATCTGAGGCTACCGCCACTGTCAGAAAGTGTGATACCAGCAAGACTACGAGTGATATTATCAAGCAAGCGTTGCGCTTGTTATCAACCAATATTTAGGAGGTAAAATAAATGCAAGAGTTTGATTTTGAAAACAGAATTGTAACCCCTGAATATACTTCTTCTGATATTGATACTGAAATTTCTTTAAGACCTAAGATGTTGACTGAATATATCGGTCAGGATAAGGCTAAGGAAAATCTTGAAATCTATATTAAGGCCGCTAAGCTTCGCGGCGAGTCGCTTGACCATTGTCTTTTATATGGCCCTCCGGGACTTGGTAAAACCACACTTGCAGGCATTATCGCAAATGAGATGGGTGTTAATTTAAGAGTAACCTCAGGTCCTGCGATTGAAAAGCAGGGCGACCTTGCGGCTTTACTTACCAACCTTAATGAAGGCGATGTTCTGTTTATTGATGAAATTCATCGTTTATCAAGAAGCGTTGAAGAGGTTCTATATCCCGCTATGGAGGATTTTGCTTTAGATATTATAATCGGCAAAGGCCCTTCTGCGCGTTCGATAAGACTTGATTTACCTAAATTTACTTTGGTTGGTGCAACCACCCGTTCGGGTCAGTTAACTGCGCCTTTGCGCGATCGCTTTGGTGTTCTGCTTCGTCTTGAGCTTTATACTCCCGAGCAGTTAGCGCAGATAGTAACGCGTTCTGCGGGAATACTTAATATTGGAATTGAACCTGACGGTGCATTAGAGATTGCTTCACGTTCCAGAGGAACACCGAGAATTGCAAACAGACTTCTTAAACGAGTTCGCGATATTGCTCAGGTTGAATATAACGGAGTTATTACCGAGGATATTGCAAGACTTGCACTGTCCCGTTTTGAAATTGATGAATTAGGTCTTGATGATTTTGACCGCAAGATGCTTACCACAATTATTAAAACCTATAACGGAGGTCCCGTTGGTCTTGATACTATTGCCGCTGCAGTTGGCGAGGATAGTATTACTGTTGAGGATGTTTATGAGCCTTACTTAATGCAGATTGGTTTCTTGTCAAGAACTAATCGCGGAAGATGCGCTACTGCCGCGGCTTATGACCATCTCGGTATTCCGCATGGCAACTGTGACTGTGCGGAGCAAATGAAACTGTAAAGGATATTTTATGAGAGAAGTAATCGGTTTTGATGATTTTGAACTGATTGACGCTACTGACGGTGAGCGTTTGGAGCGTTGGAAGGATATAATTTTAATAAGACCCGACCCGCAGGTTATGTGGCATGCCAAGAGAACCGACCCTAGATGGAAAACGGCTCACGCCCATTATCATCGCTCCCAGAACGGTGGCGGTCATTGGGAAACCTTAAAGCAGATGCCAAAGCAGTGGAATGTTGATTATAAGGATTTAACCTTCCATTTAAAGCCTATGGATTTTAAGCATACGGGGCTTTTCCCTGAGCAAGCAGTTAACTGGGATTTGATGCGAGAGGCAATTTTGAAGGCAAACAGACCTGTTAAAGTGCTGAATCTCTTTGCATATACCGGCGGCGCTACGGTTGCTTGCCTTAAAGCAGGCGCATCGGTTACCCATGTCGACGCCTCAAAGGGTATGATTTTATGGGCTAAAGAAAACGCAGCTTTAAGCGGTGTTAGTGATAGGCCTGTCCGTTGGCTTCAGGATGATTGCTTAAAGTTTATTGCCAGGGAAATAAGACGAGGCAATAAATATGACGGAATTGTTATGGATCCGCCGTCATATGGCAGAGGCCCTAACGGCGAGGTTTGGAAAATTGAGCAGCAGCTGGATGAGTTACTTACTCTTACTTCTCAAATTTTGAGTGATGATCCCGTATTTTTCCTGCTCAATTCTTATTCGGGCGGAATTTCTCCCTCGATTGTAAATTATATGGTGCAAAAAACCATTATTAAAGGTCGCGGTGAGGTTACCACCGATGAAAATCGGTCTTAAAATAACCGCGAGAGATTTTGTGTTACCCTGCGGTTGCACAACTAAGTGGACGATATAAAATGGAAAATATTATTTCAGTAAAAAATATTCAATTTGAATATATAAATGATGACAATACTTTGACCGTTCTAAAGGATTTTTCGGTGGATTTTCAAAAAGGCTCCTTTACTGCGGTTTTAGGTCATAATGGCTCTGGTAAGTCAACTTTGGCAAAGTTGCTTAATGGTCTTTTGAAACCAACCAAGGGAACTGTTAATGTGCTCGGTATGGAAACTACCGATGAAACCTTTGAAACCGAGATAAAAAGAATGGTTGGTATGGTTTTTCAAAATCCCGATAATCAGCTTGTTGCAACCGTTGTTGATGAGGATGTTGCTTTCGGTCTTGAAAACATCGGCGTTCCTCACGATGAAATGGTGCAAAGAGTTGATGATGCCTTATTAGCTGTTGGAATGAGCGAGTTTAAAAAGAGCACTCCGCATAATCTTTCGGGCGGCCAAAAGCAACGCGTTGCCATTGCTGGTGTAATCGCTATGCAGCCCAAATGTATTGTTTTTGATGAGCCTACCGCTATGCTTGACCCTAAGGGTCGCAAAGAGGTTATGAATGTTATCGAGCATCTTTGCCGCGATAAAGGCATCAGCGTTATTCTGATAACCCATTATATGAATGAGGCAGCCTTAGCCGATAGGGTTATTGTTATGAATGAGGGCGAAATTATTTTGGACGGAGCACCTAAAGAGGTGTTTTCAAATGTTAAAATGCTTCGAAATGCAGGTCTTGATGTTCCCGAGGCCACGGAGCTTAGTTTTGAACTGCAAAAGGCAGGCATAGACCTTGGAGCAGGCATTCTGACCGCTTCAGAGTGCGTAGAGGCTTTGACCGATGTCTTACGGGAGGAAAACTGATTGTCTCTTCTTAAAGTTACAGATTTGACTTATACCTACGGTCATGGAACTCCGTTTGTTACCCATGCCGTGAATAATGTTTCTTTTGGCATAAACAATGGAGAAATTGTTGGAATTATCGGTCATACGGGTTCCGGTAAATCAACCATTGTCGGTATGCTAAACGGCCTCATTAAGCCTGAGGGCGGCGAGGTTTTACTTGAGGGCAAAAACATCTGGACCGATTTTTCTAAAATTACCGATGTTCGTTTTAAAGTAGGCCTTGTTTTTCAGTATCCCGAATATCAGCTTTTTGAGGAAACTGTTGAGAAAGATATTGCTTTTGGACCTTCTAATATGGGTCTTTCCAGTGAAGAAATTGATGAAAGGGTAAAGTATGCCCTTAATCTTGTTGGTTTAAATGAGTCGTTTTTAGAAAAATCTCCGCTTGATTTATCGGGCGGTGAAAAGCGTAGGGTTGCAATTGCAGGAATTCTTGCAATGAAGCCCGAGGTTTTAATTCTTGATGAACCAACCGCAGGACTTGACCCGTTAGGCCGCGATTTGATTTTAGAGAGAGTTAAAAACTATCGTGATGAAACAGGCGCCGCAGTTATTATTGTTTCTCATAGTATGGAGGATATGGCAAAAACCGCGGACAAGCTGCTTGTTATGAACAGCGGCAGCGTTGAAATGTTTGGAACTGTCAGCGAAGTGTTCAAAAATGCCCAAAGATTAACTGAAATTGGCCTTGATATTCCGGAAACGACTAAAATCGCCTTAGGACTTAAAGAAAAAGGCTTCGATATCAGAACCGATGTTTATACAGTAAGCGATTTAAAGGCTGAAATTTTAAGAATTTCGGGGAGGGTGAAGCTATGATTAAAGATATCACCTTTGGTCAATTTATTGATACAAACTCAGCAATCCATAGACTTGACCCGAGAACAAAACTCGTTTTGCTGATTGCTTTTATGATTTTCTTATTGTTTTTTGTCAAAAGCTTTTTGAGCATGGGCATTTTTGCGCTATTTGTTGTTGTTTTGATGTTAATTTCTAAAATACCTGTTTCTATGTATTTTAAAAACATCAAAACTATTTTACCGATAATAATTCTGACAGTTGTTTTAAATACACTTTATACGGCAGATGGTGCGGTTTTGGTTGATTTTTGGATAATAACTATTACCGCAGGAGGATTATCAAAAGCCTTCTTTATGACCGCAAGAATCATTCTTTTAATTCTTGCAAGCGCATTATTAAGCTATACAACCTCGCCAACATCACTGACCGGCGCAATTGAAAGCCTTTTAAAGCCGTTATCGTTTATCGGCCTTAAAAATGCGGTTCATATTATGGCAATGACTATGACTATCGCTTTGAGATTTATTCCAACTCTAATTGAAGAAACCAATAAGATTATGAACGCTCAAAAGGCAAGGGGAGCAGACCTTGAAAGCGGTAATATTATAGGACGTATTAAAGCTTTAATTCCTATTCTTGTTCCGCTTCTTATTTCCTCAGTTCGTCGTGCTTATGAGCTCTCAGATGCAATGGAATGTCGTTGCTATAGCGGTTCAGCAGGCAGAACTAAATACAGGATTATGAAATATTCAGCTAACGATTTAATTGCTTTGGTAATTTTCATAATTATTGCCGCAGTATCGATTATACTTTAGCGCAAAGGAAGTGTGAAAATGGCTCGCAAACTGCTGACAATTCAATATGACGGAACCGATTACTCAGGTTGGCAGGTTCAAAAAAATGCTAAATCTGTTCAGAGCGTTGTCGAGTCTGTTCTTCGCACTGTTATTTCAGATTTAAACGGGATTACAGGTTGCAGCAGAACCGATGCAGGTGTTCACGCAAATATGTATTGCTTGCATTTTGATACTCAAAAAGAAATACCGGATGAGAGAATTGTTGCAGCTCTTAATTCAAGGTTGCCTGAGGATATTTCGGCGATTAACTGCAAAACCGTTTCTGATGATTTTCATGCAAGGTATTCTTGCAAAGCAAAAACCTATATTTATAAAATCAGAAATTCAAACATAAAAAATCCTTTCAGCAATAAATATGAACTTTTAATCGCTAAAAAACTAGATGAAAACCTGCTCGATAAAGCGGCTAAAAAGTTTATCGGAACCTATGATTTTGTAGGCTTTTGCTCTGTAGGTTCATCTGTCAGCACAACAATAAGAACCGTTATAGATGCTTCGGTTAAACGAGAAGGAGACCTTTTAACCTTTTCAATTACTGCTGACGGTTTTCTTTATAATATGGTCAGAATTATCGTCGGAACGCTGATTTCTGTTGGCTTTAATAAAATATCGGCTGATGATATACCTGCGATAATTGAGTCCAAGGATAGAAATAGAGCGGGTGCAACCGCTAAGGCTCATGGCCTTTGCCTTTATAAAGTTGATTACGGATTTAAGGAGGAATAATATGGCGATTAAGCGCATTAAAAGAAAAATAAAGAAAACTGCCAAGCCTGTTATTTCTAAAGAGCCCGTTCAAAAACCGCAAAAACAGGCCAGGCCAAAGCAGGAAAATCCGATAATAAAAAAAGAGCAGCCTAAAAAGTCTAGTCCAAAGCCCAAACAGCCTAAAAGAAATTATAACGAAGATTATAATGAAAGCTTTTCTGTTGTTCGCGGCTCGAGAAAATTGAAACTAAAAAAGCGTGTTATATCTTTTGCTGTTATCGCGCTTATAATCTTAAGTGTTATACTTATCCATATTTTAACCCCAACTGGTTTGGTCGAGTCGATTCAGAATAAGGCTTCAACCTTTGGAAAGGGTGAGCTTCCTGCAACCGTTTATTCCCAGAACAGTGAGCAGTTTTTAAAATATGGTGATGCGGTTTTAACTCTTAATGATTCCTTCTTTGAGGTTTATTCAAATAACGGAAAATTGATGCAGGCCGTTTCTCATGGTATGTCAGACCCCGTGCTCGAGGTATCCGAGGCAAGGTTCCTTATTTATGACCGCTCAAGATACTCTATTTCAATCTTTAATTACTCTTCGGAGTTGTATCAAACAACTTTTGAACATAATATTATTTCAGCAGATATAAGCCGTAGCGGCGCCTATGCTGTTGTAACCGATTCTGATATGTATATGAACTCGGTCTATGTTTATAACAAGAACAATAAGCTTGTTTATACCTGGAATTCTGCAACAAGCTATATTACCGATGTTGCTGTTTCTAATAACGGTAAATCTATTGCAGTTGCTTTGGTTAATGCAAAAGGTGGAATCTATTCCTCCTCGGTTTATGTTCTTGATTTCAAGAGCGCTTCTCCCAAAGTTAAATATGATTTTGACGGACTCATCTCCTCAGTTTCTGTCCTGAACAGTAAATTTGTTTTAGCTAACGGAACCGATAAGGCAATGCTGCTAGGTATTTCCTCGAACAGTATGACCGAGGTTGCTGCTTCTTCCGTTCGCTATTTTACTTCGGCTTCTAACGGCTATTCTGCCGTTTGCCATGGCAGACAGAATAACGAAAAGGATAATACAATAACAGTTATATCTAAAAAGGGAGAGATTACTGCTAATATTAAGGCAGATTATATTGTTTCATCGATAAGCCTTTCTGACCGCTATATTGCAGTTCATTCTGAAAAAACCATTATTTTGTTTGATTTTGAGGGTAATGAAATCGGCAGAATTACTGCTGATACAAAACCGCTTTTCGTTGCCGCAGTATCGAAAGATTTTGTTTTAGCCCTTGATAATACAAGGATTTATAAACTTAATTTAGAATAAATGAGGTGTTTTAATGTCTTTAATTTTAGATGTTTTATTGCTAGTTGTTGTTGTTGGTTTCATTTTATTCGGCATCAAACGCGGTTTCGTCAAAAGCTTTGTAAGCTTACTTGGCGTTATAATTTCAGTTGCAATTGCTTTTTATCTTTCAACTCCGATTTCTAACTTCATTTTCTCTAATATTTTGAGAAATCCTATTCATGATAAGATTGAGCAAACAGTATCTGCTCAGATTCCTGACGGCGTTTTGGGTAGTGATTTTGATTTTAAGGTTCCCGATGAGCTTTTATCTATTGCCAAAACCTTTGGAATTGATTTTAACGAAAATCTCAATATCGATTTATCAAATAATTTTGATGAAGTTTTAAGCAATACCGCCGATACTATTGTTGATGATATTGCGGCACCTATAGTTACAAAGCTTGTATGGATAATCTGCTTTATAATTTTAGTTGTGCTTATCAGTATCGTTGTAAAGCTGATTGCATCGGCCTTAAATCTTGTTGCAAAATTGCCGATTTTAAAGTCTGCAAACAAATTGCTTGGCGGAGTTGTTGGACTTTTTGAGGGCGTTTTAGTTGCAATTGTTATATGCCTTGCGCTATCTACCATGTTGAAATTCTTTAGTGACGGAATATTGGGTATAACTACCGAAACGGTTAACGGTTCATTCATTTTCTCAAAAATTTCCTCACTTTTCTAAATTATTAAACGGAGCTAAATATGAAACTTTGTTACAAATGCAAGAAAAGACCTGCCGTTGTCTTTATTCAGGGAATGAATAAGGATGGTAATAGCACAGGAGAGCCACAGGGGCTTTGCTTAATGTGCGCTAAAGAGGCAGGCATAAAACCTATTGACGATATGCTTAAGGGTATGAACATCTCAGATGAAGAAATTGAAGAGATGAGCGAGCAGTTTATGGGACTTATGGAGCAGGAGGGCGACCTTGATGATGACGAAGACGCCTTTTCTCCCGGCGGCGCTGCAACCTTTCCGTTTTTAAACGGAATTTTCGGCAATATGCAAAAAGCAGGCGATGCTAAGGATAAATCCAAAGATGAAACTGCCGATGCTAAAGAAAAAGGCAAAAATAAAAAGAAAAAGCGCAAGTTTATTGACCAGTTCTGCACCGATTTAACTGAGAAGGCAAGAAATGGCGAGCTTGATGTTATTATCGGCAGAGAGCCCGAGCTTTACAGAGTTATTCAG
>JAZOQD010000055.1:0-10953 GCA_045655925.1 Acutalibacteraceae bacterium
CACGTCCTAAAATTTTTACATTTTCTCCAACAACGCTAACAGAAGCTTCAAGGTAAGCTCCACCCTCTAAATATAAAGTTTGATTATCATATAAATATAAAACCGGCCTTGTTCCTTTACGGGTTATATATTTACAGTTACTAGCGGTATGAACGCCGGGTTTTAAATATATAACATTTTTATCGTTCTCATTTGGGATTTCAGTCTCAAACTCATTACAATAAAGTTGAAGGTTCCTATAGATATCTCCATTTATCTCAAACGAGAGATTACAAGCTTTTTTTATTTTAAATTCAACAGTATTTTGTTTTTTTGAAAATTTGATTTCCTTTGAATAAGGTCTGATAGCAACCGATTTGATATCGCGGGATTTTGAAGTAACGCGAATTAACATTTCCCCTTCAAAATCAATGTTAACAAAAGAAGACATGTATGTTATATATTTGTTTTTCTTAACATCAAAATGGGCAACTTTTGCCGAGCAAACCGGAACATAAACCCATCCATCGCCAACATTGGCATAAACCTCAAAATCATTATAATTAAATCGGTCTTTGGTCGGTGGCGCATAAGCCTTTATTTTACCCACATTATCACTCTCAATTTCTATTTTAGGAACCTCATTATCAGGCGGTATATACTCCGGGAAATCAGGGATAATAATATTCTCGGTTGACTGACTTATAAATGAACTGTCATCTTTTGATGGCAGCTTACTAGTTGATGAACTTGCGCTTACTAAATAATCATCATCCTTGTCTGCATCATTATTATAATAAAAACCGGATGAGGAAGAATTACTAGGAATTGATACATCATCTTTGGGTTTGCATGATGTTAAGCAAAGAAAAAGAAAGCAGAACAGCAAAATAAAAGAAATAATTTTTCTCATATATTAATTCCTAACCATTATAATTGATATTGTCTAAACGCTTGTTTCTGAAATATAAAATAATGTCTAACAAAACCATAAAAATATTTATAAAATAGAAAACCAGAACATACCATTTAGAATCAAAAGCCGCCATATACTGAGGGTTTAGAAACTTAGATAATATACCTGCAATATAGCCAAAGAATATCAGCAATAAAAACCCGAGGCTCTTACCTTTTGCAGTTCTTGCTTTATAAGACTTTATAACATTAAGCGGCCAAGAGGCGCCAAAACTAACAATCATTATAATCTCTAAAATTTCAGACATATATATCACAACCTTTTATTAAGGATACCATATATTAATCTTTTAATCAATAAAAAAAGACTTCACAAACGTGAAGTCTTTTTGCGAAAGGCGAACAATAAAGTGCGTAGTATAGGTAAAAACGAAGAAAAGGTGCGCAAGAAACAGTTCAACAAATTGGAATTGGTCAAATTGAAATGACTGCTTCAACAAACTGGTTTGCCTTTTCTGTATGAATACCGTGCCCACAGTCAAATTGCTGGATTTTCATATTTTCAATCAATACATTAACTCTCTGCAAATCCTCATCAGACAATGAGCCTTGCAATAAACCGTTCTCACCAATCGTTGTCTTTGCTTTCATAAACAGAGTGTTGCATTTGATTTTAGAAAGAAGGTCATTGTAATCAACATTCTCATTGAACGAATCGTTATAAAAAGCTTCTCCAAAATGAGGGTCATAATATTGCAGACCATTAAAGCCTTCTAAAAACTTTTTCGGCCAAAACGGAACTTTCAGATTTTTGGTAGGATGTTTTGCTCGGTATTTCGATGCAAAACCACTCAATTTTTCTCTGATAGTTTCTCTGGATTCATCGGGAAAGAAATTCCAACAATATTGATTTTTGAAATAGTAATAGACGAAATCATTTTCCTCGTCCTGCGAAAGAAAATTATGGCAAACAGAGGATAAATCCTTGTAATTGTATGTATTGTATCTTCTTTCTCCCAAGCTTGAGAAGAACGGAGGGTCTTCCAATATTAGTTTTGTGCATCTGGGAGATTTAGCTGCGATGTATGCTGCAATCAACCCGCCCGACGAATGCCCCAGCACAGTAACAGAATCACAAATTACATTTTCAATAAAATCCAAGATGTCATTGCCAATGTTGACCAGACTGTATTTCCTCGGATTATGGGAACTCTTCCCGTGTCCGTAATAATCCACCATATACACGTGATAGTGCTTTGCGAGCTTTGTAGCAACATTATCGAAACTGCAGGAGTTTGTCCCTTGGGCATGAAGCAGTAATAATTTGTTTTTGGCGGTTCCAACCTCATAGTAGTTCAAAATGCTGCTTTCATCAATTTTATACTGTGCATTATAAATCTTCATCTTGTATACTCATCTCTGCCAAATTCAAGTTTGTCGAATTAATTATATCATTTTTCTTAAAACAAATCAAGGCGAAGCTTTGTATATCATCGATTCCGAATGAATTGCATATACCGCCAACTTGTTGCGGTATATCGTTATTGCGAAAGCGATTCAACCTGCGGTTGATGATATACACCTTCAGTGATGATATACCAAGCCTGCGGCTTGGATAAAAAAAGACCGAACTTTTGTCTACCAAAAGTTCTTTCTTTTTTGGTGCGAGTGACGAGACTTGAACTCGTACGTCATTGACACACGCCCCTCAAACGTGCCTGTCTGCCTATTCCAGCACACTCGCATTTAAAGCGCCCAAACTTTTGAGCGCTCGATTATTATAGCACCCGTGTTCTTTATTGTCAACCTTATTTTTAAGATTTTTGAAAAATTATTTAAACTCCTCTAATGCCGCGTTATAAAGCATCTTTCGGTTGACTGTAAAAACCTCAGGTTCTCTGTTCCCAAGCTCTTTGAAAGCATTAAGAATAAGGGTTGGATTGATGTTTTCAGTATTGCCTGCAGGAAGAACGACCGAAATTTTCAATTCGCTATCCTTGATATTACAATCAATTTTCTTTATTTTTTCGGCGACATTAAGAATTGTAACCTTACCCTTTTTGCCTTTTTTCTCGGTAATGATTACCTTGCCAAGCGAAAATTCTTTAAATTTATCGAGATATTCGGCATCGTTATCTTTGATAGTCGACTCATAAAGAGCATAAGACAGCTCTGCAGTTTTCATAACAATAGGTCCTGCGCTTAGAAATTCGAGTCCCTCTGACGCGTTTTTATTCAAAGCGTCAACTATCATTTCATCACTAAAATCATCATCAGTAATTTTAAGGTCAACTATATCATAGTCCGCAGTGATTCCCAACGATAACGGAAGCGCAAAAGTTAAATAAAGGTGCTTATTAAATCCTTCTGTATGCCAGGCAGGGATTTTTGAAATCTTAACAAGCCTTGTCATATATCTGTTCATATCAAGGTGGGATATAAACTTCATTCTGCCATGCTTACTATATATAATTCTAACGTTTCTCAACACAAACACCCTCCTTATAGCAAGCCGCACCGCAGTTACTGCATTTTTCTCTGCAATTAGGGGTTGTTGTTTCGCCGTGAGCAAGCTTATTCTCTTTTATAAGAAAATCGGTTGATACGGCATAATCGAGATGACTCCAAGGAAGGACCTCATCGTATTCCCTTTTTCTTCTGTTATAGAAGTTCATATCGACGCCTGCATTTTTGAACGCCTGTTCCCATTTTAAAAAGTCAAAGCACTCGCCCCAGCCATCAAACTTGCAGCCAAGCTTAAATGCCTCCAAAAGAACGTTGCATAGTCTGCGGTCGCCTCTGGCAAAAGCACCCTCTAAGATACTTGTCTTAGAATCGTGCCAACTGAGCGATATTTTCTTAGTGGTCTGACTTTCAACCAGCAACTTTTGCTTTCTTTCGACCTCATCTAAAGAATCCTGCGGTTCATATTGGAACGGAGTAAACGGCTTTGGAACAAAGGTTGAAACACTAATTGAAACATTAACCGATTTCCCCTTTGGTCTATTTTCCATATTATAAAAAAGGTTAACTATTTTTTGACCTAAGTCCAAAATGCCTCTTAAATCATCATCAGTTTCGGTAGGAAGGCCGAGCATAAAATAAAGTTTAACCGAGGTATATCCACCCTGGAAAGCAGTAAGGCAGGTGCGCATAATTTCGTCTTCAGTAACATTCTTATTTATTACATCTCTCAAACGCTGAGTTCCTGCCTCAGGCGCGAAGGTAAGTCCCGATTTTTTTACCTTTTTAACCTTTTCCAAAAGCTCTTTCGAGAAATTATCGACTCTTAAGGAAGGTAAAGAAACGCTTATATTCTCATTCTCACTCCAAGTGAACATCTGACCCAATAATTCATCAAGCTTACTATAATCACTTGTTGAAAGCGAGGAGAGAGATATTTCCTCATATCCTGTGCTATCGCAAAGCGCTTTCGCCTGCTTATTAACAACATCTGCCGATTTTTCTCTGACAGGTCTATAAATAAACCCTGCCTGACAAAAACGGCAACCTCTGATACATCCTCTGAAAACCTCCTGCACCGCCCTATCATGAACAATTTCGATAAAAGGAGTTGGAAATGTTTCAGGATAAAAGCAATTATCAAGGTCTTTGATAATTCTTTTCTTTATGGTTTTAGGCGCATCGCCTTTTGGAGTGATTTCTTTAATTGTTCCGTCCTCGTTATATGAAATATCATACAGTGACGGAACATAAACACCCTCAATTTTGGCCGCGAGTTTCAAAAATTCTTCCTTACTTGTTCCGTTATCACGGCACTCACGGTAAAGGTCAATAACTTCTAAATCAACCTCTTCGCCCTCGCCCAAGAAGAACAAATCAACAAAATCGGCAAGCGGCTCAGGGTTACAGGCGCAGGGACCACCTGCAACAACAAGATTTTTAAGCCCTTTTCTATCCTTTGAAAGCAAAGGAATGTCTGCAAGGTCAAGCATATTAAGAACATTTGTATATGAAAGCTCATACTGCAAGGTAAAGCCTATAATATCAAAATCTTTAACAGGGTCATGGCTCTCAAGTGCAAAGAGAGGGATATTATTCTCGCGCATAACCGCTTCAAAATCGGTCCAAGGCGCAAAAACACGCTCGCACCAAATATAATCCTTACTGTTAAACTGAGAATAAAGAATCTTGATACCAAGATGCGACATACCGATTTCATATGTATCAGGGAAGCAAAAAGCAAAGCGAACGTCAACCTTAGACTTGTCCTTAACAATGCTTCCCGGCTCATTACCGGTATATCTGCCCGGTTTTTGCACCTTTAGTAATAGTTGTTCTAATTTTTCTTCTGTCATTTTTTCACATCCGGTCAATTTTTAAAAGATTAAGTATTAAAAGGTAAATCCCCAAAAGCAAAAGCGAGGGATTATCCTTATTTTTAATGAGTCCTATTATGCCGAGCAAAAGAACTGCCACGGCTGAAAAAACAGATATTAAGGAAAATATAATTCCACCATTTTTAGAAAATAACAACGAGCAAAGCTCTCTTAAAACCGTTCCGCCATCAAGTCCTTTTATCGGCAAAATATTTAAAAGCCCAACTAAAAACGAAACTGCGGCAAAAACAGCAAACGAATATAACGAGCTTAATAAATAAAGACAATAAAATACCAGCGAAAAAAGAATATTGGCTATTGGCCCCGAAAGAGCAATCAAAATATTCTCTTTAGCCGAGCAGAATTTAACGCCGCTAATCAGCATTCCTTGAAAATTAAAGGAAATGAGGCTCGGGGCGCATTTCAAAAGCTTCATAACGAGTATATGCCCTGCTTCATGAATAACAACAGCGGCTAAGGAAACGGACATAAGACCTGACTTGTCCATAAAAAGCAAAGCCGCCAACATAACAGTAAAGGTCACAGAAATATAAAATCTTACACCTAAAAATCTAAAGCTCATACCTCTGCCCTCTTACTTAGCAACAAGACAGGGTTGACCTTCTTATCGGCAATTCTGACTTCAAAATGAAGATGAGGTCCTGTTGAACGGCCCGTTGAGCCGACCGCAGCAATAACATCACCTTTTAAAACCTTATCGCCCTCTTTAGCATAAATCTTACTGCAATGGGCATAAAGTGTATTTAAAGTTTCGCTATGCGATATTATAACATAATATCCATAAGTTTGACTATAGCCTGTTTTTAAAACCTCGCCTTTAAAAGCGGCAGAAATATCAGTTCCCGATTCTGCGGCAATATCAATTCCGTTATGCATTTTATATTCATTGGTAAATGGGTCATTTCTATATCCAAAAGGTGAAACAACCTTCCCGTTTACAGGCCATGCCAAAGTATTAACGTTATTAGAAACGCTGATGGCTTCGGTTTTAACTGCGGTTTCTTTATTATCCTCTTCTGCCTTTTGCTCTGTTTCGCTTTCAGTGTTCTCGGCATTGGAGCTCGAAGAATCATCAATTTCTTCTTTAGGATTCTTAGGCTCAGTAACCTCGGTAACATTGGTAACCTCATCAAACCTATCATGGTAAATAACGCTAAGCTTACTATAAAATTGACCGCCGAAAAACCTTATAAGCAATGCCGCAAAAAGAATTACTGCTACCGCTATAATCTGCAAAATAAGTATGTAAAGTCTATAATCTTTTGCAACAGTTTTATTATCCGACATAAATATTTCTCCTAAAGCTTTTTATTGATATTTATGCCGAAAAAATTTTAAAAATACATAAGTAATGCCCAAAGAAATCTTCGGGCATTATAGAAATTATTTTTTAACTTTAAAAACCTTAACTGAAAAAACAATAAGCGCTATAAAATGAATAACAAAAAGAATGATTGCAAAGATTCCAAAGAACCATATAAATCCAAGCATCGGCGCCATACTTGCAACTGAATACCACATTGCAATTGTGTTCAAAAGTTCAACGTTAAAAACCTCTAATACGAATAAAACAAACAAAACAATGCCCATAAACAGTAAAACGCTATAGCCTAACGAGATACCGATAAGGCATTTGTTTTTAAGTATGTAGCCTATAATTGAATATCCGAGCAGAATTATAAAAAATAAGCAAGATAAAACTATGGTTCTGACAGGCATAATAACGGTATTGGAAAAGAGCGCATTCTCAGCAAAAAACATATCCTTAAAATCAAAATAAGCAAAAAATATGTTAACGCCAAAAAGCGCGACAAAAACAACCGATGCTATTGAGTTTATAATAATGTTCTGTTTTTTAGAAAATTCTGCCATTATTTTATCCCCGTTGAGCCAAACCCGCCTTGTGCACGCTCGGTTTCATCAAGCTCTGAAACAACCGCAATTTCAGGAACAATAACGGGTGAAATAACAAGCTGAGCTATTCTTTCACCGTTAGAAACAGTAAAAGGCTTATCTGAAATATTAAGAAGGCCAACCTTTAATTCGCCTCTGTAATCGCTGTCAATAACACCAACACAATTAGCGAGCGTTATTCCGCTTTTAACGGCAAGACCGCTTCTGGCGTAAATATAAGCAACATAAGCGTTGGATTCTAAAGCAATAGCAAGGCCGGTTGAAATAAGTGCTCTTTCTCCGGGGTTTATAATAACGTCAGAGTCAATACAAGCTCTTAAATCCATACCTGCGCTGCCCGGAGTTGCCATCGCGGGAATCACTGCATTTTCATTAAGCTTTTTAATCTTTAAAATCATAATTTTTCTCCATTATTTAAAAGCAAAATTTTCGCTATTTGAATTAAACGATTTAAAGGTATAGCCTGCATCTTTGAGTTCCTTGATAATATCAGGCAGCGCCTCAACGGTTACGTTTTTAATATCATGCATTAAAATGCAGACCTCTTTTTTATATTCGCCGTTTGATTTAAGACCTTTACGAATCTCGTTCATAACATATTCTTTAGTTGGTGATTTTTTATGGGTATCACCGCTATCAATATTCCAGTCGAAATAGGTATAACCCTGAGCCTTAAGCTGTCTTTTAACCTCTTCAAAATTCTCTTTACCAAGGCGCTGATATGCAGTAACACTACCACCGGGGAAACGGGTCAGACTCGAGCGAATACCAATCTTTTTATAAACAGCATCACTTATGCCGTTAACATCATTTATAAAAGAATCTACACTTTTATAAATATATCCTTTGGCATCACGGTCAATCTCATGAGTGTTAGTATGAAGGCCTATAGCGTGACCGGCATCATAAATATCCTTGATTCTGCCAGTGCTCATAGTTCCAACAACAAAGAAGGTTGCTTTAACATCGTTATCCTTTAAGATTTTGAGGATTTTTTCAGTATTCTTGCAGGGACCGTCATCAAACGTTAAATAGCAAACCTTTTCACCGGTATAATCGTTAGTGACACTATCTTTAGATGCAGTTACAAGACCGGAAGCCGCCGCACTTGATGCAATAGTGCTTGAAGCCAATGATGATACTAAAGAGCTTGATTCCTCACTCTGTGTTGCCTCAGATTCGGTTGAAGAAGCAACCGAAGATGTATCAACGGTGCTCATACCTGAAGAATTATTTTCCGCTTCCTTGTTTTTCATAACCAAAGCAGCGAGCATTGAAGCAATAAGCACAACGCAAACTGTTATGCAGGTAATACAATAAAGAACAAATCTGTTTTTTCTCCTGTTAGACAATTTTTCCATCCTCCAAAGCCAAAGCTTTAAAATACTTAAGAACTATAATATTATTATCTTTTATATTATAACAGATTATTTTCATAAATAAAAGGGGCAAATTAAAATTGTGAATGATTTTTTAATTTTATAAAAAATATTGCAAATAGAAGAGAATTATGGTATTATTTTTCCAGTCTAATTTCATGGAGGATAGATTATGGCAGATAGAAAAACTATGATTTTTAGCGATAGCACCTGCGATTTACCTAAAAGCATTACAGATGCGCGAAATATAATTATAAATCCTTTAACCATCGTTTTTGGCAATGATAATAAGATTGACGGTGTTGATATTACCCCAGATGATGTTTATGCTTTCTATGCTAAAACCGGTATGCTTGCAAAAACTACTGCAACAAATATCGCAGAGCATGAGGAGTTCATAAAAAGTAATCTTAAGGACTCAATGGGCGCTGTTTATTTCACTATCAGCTCCGAAATGTCCTCAAATAATAACTATGCCAACGTTGCCGCTGAGGAATTCGAGAATGTTTATGTTATTGATAGCCGCAATCTTTCAACCGGTATTGGTCTTCTTGTTCTTCATGCCGCAGATTTGGCAGACCAGGGCAAAACCGCTAAGGAAATCTATGATGAAATCGTTTCTATGACCGATAGAGTTGATGCTTCATTTATAGTTGATACTTTGGAATACCTCCATAAAGGTGGCCGTTGCTCTTCTATTGCCGCTTTGGGCGCCAACCTTTTGAAGCTTCGCCCCTGCATTCAGGTTAAGGACGGCAAAATGTCGGTTGCTAAAAAATATCGCGGTAAAATGAGCGATGTTCTAAAAACCTATGTCAAAGAAAAAATTTCCGATGTTGATAATCTCGACGGAAACAGAATCTTTATTACCAACTCCGGCAACTGCGAGGAAATTGAAAAAGAGCTTGAGCAGATTGTTCGTGAGGTTTATCCTGATAAAGAAATCATCTTAAACCGCGCAGGCTGCACCGTTTCTTCTCATTGCGGCCCCGGAACTCTGGGAATCCTTATGATTCGTAAAAGACCTATTGAATAATACTTTTAAGACCGAAGTTAACATCTTCGGTCTTTTTATTTTTGTCCCCTTTTGAAAAAATTTTAAAAACTTTCAAAAAAATACTTGACAAAAATTAAAATTAGAATTATTCTAATTATAGGAGGTAACGATATGACAAAAAACGCTCAATTGATTTTAGACATTATTAACGCTTCATCAGAGCACCTTACCGCCGAAGAAATTTATAGTAAGCTGTTAAGCTCTGAAAAAAAGATGAGCATGGCAACTGTTTATAATAGCCTCCACTCCCTCTATTTAGAAGGGTTAATCAGGAAAATACCCATGGAAGGCAATTATGACCGATATGATAAAACCATCCGCCATGACCACCTCATATGTAAAAGCTGCGGTAAAATAACCGATGCAAATCTAAAAGATCTTACCGAAGAATTTCAAAAAAGCACCGGCTTTTTAATTGAAGGCTATGATTTAAAACTTTTTCACTTATGCAATAACTGCAAATAAAGCAGTTGCAAATAAATAAATTATTTTTTGGAGGAACAAAAATGAGTAAATATGCAGGAACCAAAACCGAACAAAATTTATTAGCCGCTTTCGCAGGCGAATCACAGGCACGCAACAAATACACCTACTTCTCCTCTGTTGCTAAAAAAGAAGGCTTTGAGCAGATTTCCGCTCTCTTCCTTAAAACCGCAGACAATGAAAAAGAGCATGCTAAAATGTGGTTTAAAGAGTTAGAGGGCATCGGTAATACCGCTCAGAACTTAGTTGCCGCCGCTGAGGGCGAAAACTATGAGTGGACCGATATGTATGACGGCTTTGCAAAAACTGCTGATGAGGAAGGCTTTCATGACCTTGCCGCTAAATTCCGCCTTGTTGCCGCAATTGAAAAGCAGCATGAGGAAAGATACAGAGCATTACTTCACAATGTTGAGGCTCAGGAAGTATTTAAAAAGAGCGAGGTTAAGGTTTGGGAATGCCGCAACTGCGGACACATCGTTGTTGGAACCAATGCTCCTGAAATTTGCCCGACCTGCGCACATCCTCAGAGCTACTTTGAGACCCACGCAGAAAACTATTAAGTCTAAAAAGCGGTGCTTAAAAGCACGTCTTTTTTATATGAACCATACTAAAAACAAAGGCTAAGAGTTGTCACACTCTTAGCCTTTTAATTTACTGTTTAACCTTGAAAATCAAGATTGTTTTCATCTTTATAGCCAAGTATTTTAGCGGGAACGCCGCCAACAATAGCATTCTCGGGAACACTTTTCAGAACAACGGCACCCGCGGCCGCCAAACTATTTTTATGCATAGTTAGTTTCCCTAAAACTTTTGCGCCGCAAGTGACCGAAACGTTATCTTCCAAAATAGGAGAATCATCCTTCTT
>JAZOQD010000056.1:0-13747 GCA_045655925.1 Acutalibacteraceae bacterium
TCTTGTTGCATTTATGTATCTTGCGATTTTTGGAACAAGCAAAGTTACCGCCGAGATTATTGCCATAAAAAACAACCAGGTTAAAAAATATTTAAGATAAATAAGCATCTGTTTCTCCTATTTTACCTCGCGGTAGTATAAGCCCCTTGTAAAATCGCAATCGGGCTTTTCTTTTGCAAGGGCGGCATTTATAACCTCGCTTGCGCGCTCACAGGATTCATCAGTGAACCACAGAACCTCAAAATCCAAAGCACTATACTCCTGCTTTCTGTCAAACATCCAAAGGTATTTGCTGTTATAAAGCTCTGTGAACTCGCCCTCGCAAATAACGGGGAATTCAACGCCCTTGCGGTCGGTTAATTTTGCTTTGCCACCGCAGTTCTTGCATTTATCGTCAATCGATTTTATTGGGCAGTTTCGCATCAGCATCAGCGGCAGTCTGCCATAAGAGATAATGCCTTTAGGCGCGTTTGCGCCACATTTTTCGGCCTCAGAAACCGACATTTCAAACGATAAAACCACCGCCTTGGCTCCGAGTTCCTCCACCGATAATGCCGCATCGGAATTATAAACATTCATTCCAAAGCCCGCGACTATTGAAAGACCTGCTTCCTTTGCCAAGGAAAACGCTGCTATATTATTGCAAAGGGCGGCTTTTATCCCGTTTTGAGCGGCAAAAGCCAAGCGCTCTTTTACGAAATCTATTGAATACATTATTCCGCGCGGAATTTCAACAATGACGGGAATATTTTCACCTATTGAAAGTGCGGAAAAATCGGTTTTTAGCGGTAGAATAACTGCCGAAACGCCAGATAAATCCTTTGGCATTTGCTCGTAGCATCTAAATCTTGCAACTGTTTTTATTTCTTTTTTGCCGCTTTTATTTTGCTTAGCAAAGCAATAATCTAAAGGTGTTTCAGGCTTAGTAACCTCTGCTCTTTTTGCCGATAAAGCCTTAACAGCTTCGGCTCTTAAGCGGTTAAGCTCAGAACCTGCAAGACTTAAATTCTCATCTATTTTGCAACTGAAATTTTCAATAAAATATGGCGAGCCTCCAAGCTTTGAAAGCTTTTCTTTGGCGAAGCTCTCATTAAGCGGCACGTTGATTGCAGCCTCGGGTTTCAGGCCCGAAACCGTTACTCTATTGCCATTATTATCCGAAAAAGTAAGCTCCGCACCAATGCCTTTTTGGACCTTCAAGAACGCACTGACAGCAACACTTTGACGTTCTCTTCTATAAAGCTCGTGAGCCGAGTTTATAAGGCTTTGGGACAGCTTTTCGTCATCGCTTGTCCTATAACCGAACATATCTTTGCCTAACACGTTTTTATAGTATCCGTCAGTATGGCCGTTTCTTGAAAAAATGCCCGATAAAAGCTGCTTTAGTTCTTCCGAAATCGGCTCGTTCAAAGCTGCGGCGCGGCAAACGGCAGTTGCGGCGGCAACATATTCTGCCCTTTTCATTCTGCCCTCGATTTTAAGCGAACAAACACCCATTTCTTTAAGCTCTGCTATGTAATCAATAAGGCTCATATCCTTTAAGCTTAAAAAATGACCCTCTTTTTTGCTATATGAGTATTCCAAGCGGCAGGGCTGAGCGCAAAGGCCTCGATTTCCGCTTCTTCCGCCCAAAACCGAACTTAAATAGCATTGCCCCGAAAGGCACATACAAAGTGCCCCATGAACAAAGGCTTCAACCTCAATATCCAGTTCTTTTGCGCGTTTGCAAAATCTTTTTAGCGCCTCTTTATCCATTTCTCTTGCAACAACAACGCGCTCAAAGCCGATTTCTTTTAAACTTTCGAGCGCCTCAACAGAATGAACCGAAAGCTGAGTTGAAGCATGAATAGGCATAAACGGCAGGTTCTTTTTTATTAAGCGAGCCAAGCCCAGATCCTGAATTATAAGAGCGTTTATTCCGCATTCCCAGGCAAATTTTGCCGTTTCGAGCGCCTCTTTACGTTCATCATCAGAAATCAAGGTATTAAGCGTTAAATATGTTTTAACGCCTCTAATTAAGCAAAATTCAGCCGCGAGCTTTAGCTCTTCACGGCTGAAATTTTTAGCATTTCTTCTTGCGTTGAATAAAGGCGCGCCAAAATAAACGGCATCGGCACCTGCTCGGACTGCCGCTACTACCGCATCAAAGCTTCCCGCAGGGGATAAAACCTCTAAATCGGTTATCATAATGCACTCTTACCTATGCGGAGCTGACGGTTTTCGTGGTTTAAGCGCTCAATCTCTCTTCTTGCGCCGTCAATCTCAAGGCGGGCACAGGCAAGCTCCTCCGCAGTTCCCTTTAAGTCTGCCTTAGCAGCCTCACATTCTAAAGCCGATTTCTTTGCCTCATCACAGTAATCGAGTGCCGCTAAAACGGCCACCATTGCTGTTGAAAGATAAGGATTTGCCTTTGAAAGAGAATCAAGCTTAAAGTTCAATTCCTCGCCTATTTTGCGAACATAATTTTCTTCATCATTTGATGAAATAATATAATCCATTCCTCCAAGGGTGATTTTAATTTTGTTTGCCATAGTTCTCCACCTCTTAATTACTTTGCCATCCACTTTAAAGTTTAAACCTATTATTTAAAGATAATATAACATTTTAAAAACTTTAAGTCAACATTATTTAATTTTCATATTGACCTTATCGGCAAATTGGGGTAAAATAAACACGAAAATTATCGTAATAAAGGTGATAACTATGGCAATACTTTCTCCTTCTATTTTAGGATGTGACTATCTCGAACTTGAGAAGACTATGAAAGTCTTGAAAGACGCAGGAACCCAATTCCTGCATTTAGATGTTATGGACGGTCAATTTGTTCCTAATATGTCATTCGGCGTTCCGGTTATAGATTCAATTAGCAAACACACCGATATTCCGCTTGATATCCATCTTATGATAGACCGTCCGCACAGATATATTAAAGATTTTGCAAAATATGCCGATTATCTCGGCTTCCATATTGAAGCAGGCTCTCCAGTAGCTGAAACGCTTGATGAGATTCATTCATTAGGCGCTAAAACCTGCCTTACCATTAAGCCTAACATCCCTGCCGAAGATGTTTTCCCTTATCTAGATAAGTGCGATATGGTGCTTGTAATGTCGGTTGAACCCGGTTTCGGTGGTCAGGGCTTTATGCCTATGGCGCTCGATAAACTGCGCATTTTAAAAGCCGAAATCAAGCGCAGAGGCCTTGACACCTTATTAGAGGTTGACGGCGGAGTTAACGATGAAACAGGTCCGCTTTGCGTAGAAGCCGGCGCCGATGTTCTGGTTGTTGGAAGCTTCCTTTTTAAAGCTGAGGATATTGCAAAAAGAGCTAAGGAGTTTATAGCCCTTTAACTTATTATATCAAGGCTTTGGCAAGCCTATTAACTGCATTTTCATCGCATATTTCGCGGCCATATTCGGCTGTTACGGCATATTCCTTTTTGTCTTTAAAAACCCTATCGGCCAGTTCAAGAAATAGCGGCTCGGATTTTTCGTTATCAATCTTTATAAGGAGCCTATAGCTGCCGTTAAAAAGATAAAGACTGCTTTTGAAAGCTATGCCTGAGTAATGAAGTATTTCAGCACCTAAAAACAGCCCTTCCGCAGAAGCAAATTCCAGAACATATTCTTTTATCTGCCTTTTTAGCGATGCCTTTAAAGGCAGAATTCTTTTTGTCTTATCAGGTGTGAAAACCACCTCTATTAACTCGTTTTTCTGAGGGAATATTTCTATAATGTAATCGGCATCGTTTATATTAAAGCCTACTCGCTCGGCGGCGGTTTTCAATAGCCTTGCAAGCAATAATTTCGCGAAATTATTATTCTTGCCCTGCAAGATTTCTCCAATACCGAAGCTTGCCGCTTCTTTTATGGGCAAAAAAACCTTTAACTGCCCGTTTTCACTTATCACTGTCATTAAAAAAGCACCTCGCAAAACCTTATGCTTTATCATATTCGAAAGTAATTGTCCTTTGTGCATAACGGTTTTTG
This sequence comes from Acutalibacteraceae bacterium, assembly GCA_045655925.1. Classification (GTDB taxonomy): domain Bacteria; phylum Bacillota; class Clostridia; order Oscillospirales; family Acutalibacteraceae; genus UMGS172. Next base: position 3,988 of record JAZOQD010000056.1, read on the forward strand.
AATACCAGATATTTAGCAGTCAAAACTAAATTCGAGGTGTTTTTTATGAAAACTGAAAATAGCAAAAATAAATCTTATAAAACCCGCGTATTTTTAAAGTCTGCGATATGGACCTTGGCGGCGCTATCGCTTATAGCCATTGGCTATTTTGGCGCAAACTTTTTAGCGGGGGTTTAAAATCAAGGAGTTTTATTATGAAGAACTATTCCGAATTAAAATCAGGCTCAGATGTTCGCGGCTTTGCGAGCGATATTTTTGAGAATGAAGTAAATCTTACCGATGAGGCGGTTTATGATATTTCTGCCGCTTTTGTTCCATTCCTTAGCAAAAAAACAGGCAAAGCAGTAACCGAACTTAAAATAGCTGTTGGTCATGATTCGAGAATAACTGCCGAAAGAATAAAAGCAAAGGTTTTAGAGGCTCTTGTTAATGCAGGCGTTACCGCCCTTGATTGCGGACTTTCTTCAACTCCCTCAATGTTTATGACCACCGTTTTAGCCGAGTGTGACGGCGCAGTTCAAATCACCGCAAGCCACCACCCTGCCGATAGAAACGGACTTAAATTCTTCTTAAAATCGGGCGGACTTGACGGAGCAGATATAAAGGAAATTTTAGTTGCCGCAGAAAAGGGAGAATTTGCTCCAAAAGCCCAGGGAATCGTTACAAAGCGCGATTTTATGGATGAATATTCGGCACTTCTGCGCTCTATTATCTGCCGCGAGTTAGGTGTAAACGAGGAAGACAAGCCTTTGAAAGACCGCCATATTGTTGTTGATGCAGGTAACGGTGCGGGCGGATTTTATGCCGAAAAGGTTTTAGCACCTTTAGGCGCCGATATTTCGGGCAGCGTTTATTTAGAGCCTGACGGAATGTTCCCTAACCATATTCCTAACCCTGAGCACCCTGTTGCCATGGCAAGCATAAGTGATGCGGTTATAAACTCGGGCGCTGATTTAGGCGTTATTTTTGATACCGATGTTGACAGAGCCGCCTGTGTTGACTCTGACGGTGTTGAAATCAACCGTAACCGTCTTATAGCCTTGGCCGCAGCCATTGTTTTAGAAAACGAGCCGGGCTCAACCATTGTTACCGATAGTGTTACTTCCTCCGGTCTTAAAACCTTTATCGAGGAAGATTTGGGCGGTAAGCATCACCGCTTTAAACGCGGATATAAAAATGTTATAAACGAGGCGATTCGCCTTTGTGATGAGGGCATAAATGCCCCTTTAGCTATTGAAACCTCAGGCCATGCAGCTTTAAAGGAAAACTATTTCCTTGATGACGGCGCATACTTGATAACCAAAATCATTATTAAAGATGCTAAACTCAAAAGAGAGGGCAAAAGCATCTCCGACCTCTTTAAAAACCTTAAAATGCCTAAGGACCAGAAGGAAATGCGCTTTGATATTCTGGTTGAGGAATTCCGTTCTTACGGCGAATGCGTTATTGAAGGCTTAGAGCGTTGGTGCGAGGCAAACAAGGATATGGGCTTTTCTATTGCCGATGATAACCGCGAGGGTATCAGAGTTAACACTAAGGACGGCTGGTTCTTATTAAGGCTCAGTGTTCATGACCCCGTTATGCCGATGAACATTGAGAGTGATAAGGAAAATGGCGTTAGAGAAATAGTAGAAAGCATCGCTGATTTCTTCTTTAACTGCCGCTTCTTAAATACCGATTCCTTGCGCGAGTATCTTTACGGAGAAGGCAACGATGACTAAGAAAACCAATAATCTCAAGGGAAGCCTGTTGCTGACTCTTGCCGCAATTATCTGGGGCAGTGCATTTGTTGCGCAGGAAGAAGCGGCACAGTTTATCGGTGCATTTTCTCTTAATTTCGCCCGTTCATTTGTTGGCGCAGCTGTGCTTTTTCCACTTGCATACATACTTAAATTTTTGCGAGAAAAACAAAACGGAATAAAAGAAAAGCTGTTGAATAAAACCCTTATTATCGGGGGTGTTTGTTGCGGTCTCGCGCTTTCGGTTGCCGCAAATTTGCAGCAATTCGGCATTGTTTTCAACGCCGAACTTGCAAGCGGCGATTCGGGTAAGGCTGGCTTTATAACCGCAATGTATATAATCTTTGTTCCGTTCCTTTCGCTTTTAAAGGGCAAAAAGCTTCGCCCTTCAATGATAATTGCCGTTATTATCGGCGTTTTGGGTCTTTATTTTATAAGCGTTAAGCAGGGCTTCACCGTTTCAAGCGGCGATATTGTGCTCTTTTTATGCGCAATAGCGTTTTCACTTCATATTATGGTTGTTGACCACTTTGTTTCTAAGGTTGACCCCGTTGCTTTATCGGCAGTTCAGTTTTTAATAGTCGGCATCGTTTCGGGAATACTTATGCTTATTTTTGAGCCTCAATATGTTGTTGCAGATAATTTCCTTAATGCCGCCGTTCCCATACTTTACTGCGGAATTATGTCCTCAGGCGTTGCCTACACCCTACAGATTGTCTGCCAGAAGATAACCGAGCCTACTGTTGCCAGCCTTGTTATGAGCCTTGAATCACTCTTTGCAATGGTTACCGCCTGTATTTTTTACAAAACTCTGCCGACCGAAAAAGAGGCAATCGGTTGCCTTCTTATGATGATTGCTATCTTTATTGTTGAAACCCCGTTTTGTGACAGCTTATTCAAGAAAATCGGGGTGAAGAAAAATGCCCGGGTTTAACTACAAACTTATTCGTTCAAAACGAAAAACTACCGCTATAGAGATAACTAAAGGCTGTGAAATTATAATCAGAGCGCCTCTTTTTCAATCACAGAAAACGATTGAAAATTTTATAAGAGAAAAATCCGCTTGGATAGAAAAAGCTCTCAAAAAGCAGTCTTTAAGGCAGGATAAATTCAGCATCAGCGAGCAGGAAGCAGAGCGGCTCAAAGCGCTTGCAAAGAAAATCATTCCGCAAAAGGTTGAATATTTTTCAAGCCTGACCGGCTTAGTTCCCACTGCTGTTAAAATCACCTCTGCAAAGACCCGTTTTGGCAGCTGCAGCGGCAAAAACAGCATCTGTTTTTCGTTTTATCTTATGCAATATCCGCATGAAGCTATTGACTATGTTGTCTTGCATGAGATTATCCACATAAAGCACCACAACCACAGCAAACGGTTCTGGAACGAGTTAGAAAAACATATGCCCGATTATAAAAAAAGACGCCAACTGTTGAAATGACGGTTGGTGTCTTTTTTTGTCGTATATATATTATATAATATTTTACACTTGAATTAAGTTGGACTGTGTGCTATCATAGAATAAATGATGGGTTAGTATGGGTTTTTATATTTTAAAGTTCAAAAAATATTAGGGACGGTGATTACTACGGTAGATATTCATGCTCATATTCTTCCCCTGGTTGATGACGGAGCAGACGATTTCGGAGAGGCATTAGAAATGCTCGAAATCGCAGAGAAGAACGGAACTTCCCATATTGTTCTGACTCCACACCATCTTACCGATGATGGAAGGTCGAAAGGCTTTTCTAAATCACAGCTCGAAGAAAAATTCAAGGAATTCAAGGAATCTGCTATAGATAGCGGCTGCGAAATAGCTTTGTATTTCGGAGCAGAGATTCATGCCTCAAAGGATATTGAATCTGCTATTGAAAGCAGAGAAATTATAACAATCAACAATACAAAATATGTTTTGTTGGAATTCAATTTTTCTGAGGAGCCCGATCGCGCGTTTGAGGTTACTGAGAAAATTATAGCCGCGGGATATACGCCCATTATCGCCCACCCCGAAAGATATAAATTTATTAAAACCGATCCGAGCTTGATAGTTCCGTTTGTTAAAAGAGGTGCTGTTCTCCAAATAAACTCCTCCAGCATATTAGGAGAAAACGGACCTGCTTCGGAAGAAACTGCAATGGCGCTAATAAACAGCGGCCTTGCCTCTATAGTTGCAAGTGATAGCCATAGCGCATTTTACCGTTCCCCCGATTTATCGGAAGCATATGCTTTTGTTTCTTCCATATTTTCAAGAGAGGTTTCTGAACTTTTGTTTTTTGAAAACCCACGCCTTGTTTTAGAAGGCAAGCCGTTAAAGGCTATTCGTTGATTATCTTTCAGTTAGATTGGAGATTATCTGATGTTTAGATTCTTAAAGATTTTTATGAGTGTGCTCGCCGTTATTGTGGTGGCTGCAGGTATAATTCTGCATTTTACAAATCGCGATAAAAAGGATGCGCCCACTATTGTCTGCACTGCAGACGATATGATAACCGTTTCGGTTGCAGTTACAGATGAAGAACTGCTTAAATTAGTTACAGCCTCTGACAAACAAGATGGGGACTTAACAAACCAAATCGTTGTTTCAAGAAAAACCTACTTCATAGGTCCTAAGGTTTCAACTATAACCTATTCGGTTTGTGATAGCGATAATAATATTGACTCGTTGACTAAAAATATTTTCTATTCGGACTATAAATCCCCCGAAATTGCACTTCTTAACGAGTTTATATTCCCGTCGGGCTATAATTTTGATTTAAGCCGCTATGTTCAGGCGACCGACGTTATTGATGGCAACCTTTCCGATTATGTTAAAGTTATTTCTAGTGAGTTTACTAACGTGAGCGGTCAGTATAAAGTAAATGTCAAGGTTTCCAACAGTATGGCTGACTGCACCGATATAACCATCAATGCCATAGTTACAGATGAAGATTATTCGCAGGTTCGTATCGTTCTCGACTCTTACACCACCTATGTAACCGTTGGTCAAACTGTTGATTATGAAGCCTTTATAAAGGATGTTGTAAACAAAAGAGAAACATACTATGACGCTGACGATATTAAAATAGATGCTTCTAATGTGGACCTTTCGAAGCCAGGCGTTTATGATGTGTTCTATAACATTCCTAAATCAAGGGATGAGGCTGACGGCTATGTTACAAGGTCAAGACTTATAGTAGTTGTAAGGGAGGAAATCAAATAATGAAAATCGACCTCTCTCGTTTAAATTTATACACCCTGGTTCGAGACCTGTTACAGAATATTTGGGTTATAATTCTTGCTGCAGTAATTGGCCTTGCCGGAAGCATTACATACTACAACAACCTTTATAATCACAAATATACCAGCTCGATGACTATTGCTCTTAACCTTAAGGGCTATACTCAGAACGCTACTGCCACATCGTTAGGCAGAACGGTTGATTTGGCAGAAAGCCTTGATGATGTTTTCGCCAGCGGAGCAATACGCGATGTTGTTCGCCATGATATTGGTGAGGATATGACCGCAAGTATTTCTGCAGAGCAGCTTGGCGCAACTAATCTTATAAAAATTTCAGCAACCGATGCCACTCCGATTAAGGCTTATAAGACCTTGAGGTCTGTTTATGAAAACTATCCTAAGGTTACCGATTATGTGTTTACAAATGTTGTTATCAGCGTTGTTGAAAACCCTCAGATGCCTAAAGGCCCCTCCAATTCAGTTCCCACCTCTGTTATGAGCGTTTTATTTGCACTTATAGCAGCAGTAGTGGTTGCAGCAATAATTGCTTTAACATCATTTTTGCGCGATACTGTCAAGAATATCAGCGATGTTGAAACAGAACTTGATGCAAAGCTTTTCGGCGCCGTTTATAGTGTTAAGCGTTCCAAGAAAAACCTTCCCTCTGCAACCAACCGTCTCATTATAACAAACACTTTTGCAGGCTTTGCCTTTGCTGAAAGCTATAGAAAAATGGCGGTCAAGATAGAAAGTTTAAGCCGAACAAAATCAATCAAATCCTTTATGGTAACAAGCGTTGCCGAGAACGAAGGAAAAACCACCGTTTCGGTAAACCTTGCAGTTGCCTTGGCGCAGGACGGCTATAAGGTTCTGCTTATGGACTGCGACCTTAAGAAGCCTGCGATTTATAATTTCTTTGACCATACCGACCGTAACCCCGAAACAGATTTCCATAAATATCTGGAAGATGGCGGTCCGCTCGAGAACTATATAAAATTTGATAAAGAGACCGGTCTTTATTTAGCCCAGTCAGTCAGTGCCTATAACAATACAGCAGAAATACTGTCTTCGCATAGCTTTAGCGAGGCGCTCTCATTCTTGAGCACGCAATTCGATTTTATTATTATCGATACTCCGCCTTGCGGAATTGCCGTTGATGCGGAAGTTATTTCGGGCGTGGTTGATGCTTATGTAATGGTAACCAGGCAAGACTATGTTAGGGTTTCAGATATAAATGACCATATCGAAAACTTCTCAAAGCCCTACTTTGCAGGATGTATCTTTAATAACATCTGCGGATTTGGACAGGACCCCGCAGAGCAAGATATACCTGATAATACACTAAAAGAGGGAGCGAGGTGACGGCAATGAGTGATAAGAAAGACAATATTCAAACCGAGTCAATTGATGAATCAGGAAAAAATCTTGGCGAATTCTGGAGAATATTTAAAGCTCACTGGAAACTAACCGTATCATTGGTAGTAATCTTTGCTATTGCAGCTTTTGCTTATTTTAGGCTTACCTTTGTCCCTATGTATCGCTCCAATGTCAGATTTACTATTACTCCTCTTGTCAGTGGCGATTCTTCGAGCGGCGCTTCAGTTTATAATTTTAACTATACCGCTGAGTTAGCAGCTCAGATGGCTGAAACCTTCCCCTATATTATGAAATCAAATATCCTCACAGATATTATGAAGAATGATATCGGCAGAGCAGTCAATGCCAGCATATCGGCTGTCGCTGTATCGGAAACCAATATATTTGAAGTTTCGGTTACAAGCACCAGCGCACAGGACGCATATGATGTTGTAAATTCGCTCATTAAAAACTACCCCAAGGTTGCCGAATTCGTTGTTGGTGATACAAGAATGGTAGTTATCGAGGGCTCTGAGCCTGAACTCCCGACCAAACCGTATAACACAACGAGTTATTATAAATATGTTGTTTTGGCGGCATTTTTAGGAGCTGCTATAGCCGCCGTTATCGCTTATCTCATAATGTATTATCAGAAAACGATTATGACTAAGCGCGATATTGAGGTTCAAATTAACGGAAAATGCCTTTGCGAAATACCCGAGGTTGAGAAAAAGCGAACCAATTCTACCAACTCAATGATTAAGGCTTCGGCAAAACTTTCTAACTTCTCGGAATCCATTCATGTTCTCAAGCAGAGAACAAGAAGCGCAATGAAAGCCGATAACGCTAAGGTTGTGGCCATAACAAGCGCAAGACCCGGAGAGGGAAAAACCACTATCGCATATAACCTTGCGAAAGCGCTTTCTACAGGTAAAAGCAAAGTATTGCTTCTTGATATGGACTTGAGAAGAAGAACCTTACAGGCTTCTTTAAACAAGAAAAAACAAGTTCCTGATAGCGGTATTACTGATGTTGCAGCCGGAAAGCTTCAAATTGAAGATGCTATAAATTCCGTTTCGGATACTTTTGATGTTCTCTTCGCAGGAACAGATGATGCTAAATTCCGCAAGCAGAGATACGAGCCTATTATGGAATATTTAAGAGCAGAATACGATTACATCGTTGTTGACCTTTCAAACTGCGGACTTGCATCTGAAACCGCTGCTATTGCCGATTTGTGCGACGATATTCTCTTCGTTATTAAATGGAATACCGTTTCTATCGATGATATTCTTGCGGCTTCCAAGTATATGTCATTCAGTAAAGCAAAAATCGCCGGATATATTCTTAATTCGGTTCCCATCGAAGCCGGTGAATACGGTGGATATAAACACTATGGTCGTTATGGAAGGCGCCGTTATGGCTATGGCTACGGCTACGGTTATGGTTATGGCTACGGTTATGGCTATGGTGCCAGAGAGATTCCGAATTATAATGGCAAACAAGACCTTATCAATTTGGATGACGATGAAGACTAAATTAAAAGCGGTTGGGCTTAAGCCCAACCGCTTTTTTATTTTACAGTAAATTTATATGTTGTTTTGCTCTTAAAAACATCGCCTTTGCGAAGTATCGGCGACGGGAAATGCTCCCATTTCATTGAATTTGGGAAGCCTTGAGTTTCAAGGCAGATACCTGCATATTTGCAGTAATTGGTATTATATTTTCCAACCCAATCCTCGCTAACACATTTGCCGGTAAAAAGTTGAACACCGGGGCGGTCGGTTGAGCAGATAAGCTCGATACCCGTTTTCTCACTGAAAACTCTGCCTGCTTCTCTGAAGCCCTCGCCATTTATAACGAAGTTGTGGTCAAGTCCGTCAGCGAGCGCTGCCTGAAGAAATCCGGAATCCATAACCTCGCCAACGTTTTTATATTCCGAAAAATCAAAAGGAGTGCCTTTAGTTTCTACAATCTTGCCTGTTACAAGACCCGTTTCATCAGCCTCGCAGAAAGCATCTGCGTTAAGCATAAGAAAATGGTTCTTAATGTTGCTTGTTTTGTCCGCACCATTAAGGTTAAAGTAGGCGTGGTTAGTAATATTCAGAATTGTGTCCTTAGTGGTCGTTGCGGTGTAATCAATTAAGAATGTTCCGTCTGCCGACAGCGAAAAACGAATCGTCAACGTTAACTCACCCGGATAGCCCTCTTCCCCATCGGGACTGACGTATGTTAGCTCAACTGCATTTTCAAAAGTTTTTGCACTATACATTTTGCGGCTAAAGCCAACAACTCCGCCGTGGATATGGTTTTTCCCACCGTTCTTAGCGAGGGTATACTCAACGCCGTTAAGAGTGAACCTGCCATCTTCAATTCTGTTTGCAAAACGGCCAACCGTAGCGCCTATGTTGCCAACCTTTCCCAGATAGGTTTCACCGCTTGAAAAGCCTAGCAAAATATCGGTTCTTTTTCCGTTTTTATCGGGGCCTAAAAAGGAAACCCAGTTTGCGCCATAATCAGTAACAGCAGCTGAAAAGTTTCCGTTATCGATAGTATAAAGGCTGATATTTTCGCCCTCGTTCGTTTTGCCGAAAGGTTTTATGTTAACCATGTTATCACCTGTTTAAATATAGTTGTTCTGCGTTTTTATAGGTTGTTTGCAGCACCTTTTCCAAGGAAATGCCTTTTATTTGGGCAATCTTTTCTGCAGTATAATAAATATGCGATGAGTTGCAGAGCTTGCCTCTGAACGGCTCTGGCGCTAAATAGGGCGCGTCGGTTTCGAGCAAAATTCTGTCTAACGGAACAGCCTCGCAAACCTCAACCAATTTTCTTGCATTTTTAAAGGTTACAACGCCGCCTACACCGATATACATTCCAAGAGAAACATACTGCATTGCCAGTTCTTTACTGCCAGAAAAGCAATGAATTGTTCCTTTTGGGGCAATATCCTTAACTGCTTTAAAGGTGTCCTCATGTGCATCACGGTCATGAATGATAACGGGAAGCCCCATTTCGTTTGCGGCTTCCATTTGCGAACGGAAAACCTCGATTTGCATCTGCTTTCTATCACTCGAATAATGATAATCCAGTCCGATTTCACCAACGGCAATAACACTGTTGTTTTTGCATAATTCCTTTAAACGCGCTATATCGACTCCCTTGCCATAGCGCTCAACGCTTTCGGGATGAACGCCTATAGCAGTCAGGCAGAAGTCAAAATGCCTTGATAATTCAAGGCATTTTTCTGCCGATTTTTCTAAATCGGTAGCGTTGTTTATTATCATTCCAACCCCGTTTTGCGCCATTTCCGATAGCAGCTGCTCTCTGATTTCATCGAAAGCCTCATCGTCATAATGAGCATGGGTATCAAAAATGGGAACGGGCGGTTTTAAAATATTTTCCAATAACATTATCTTATACGGCTACCCTCTGGGATATCGTCAACAAAGAT
>JAZOQD010000057.1:0-14765 GCA_045655925.1 Acutalibacteraceae bacterium
CATATACTCCTTTGAAATCCCTTCCGCAACCGATAGGCCAGTTCATAGGATAGGTTCCGATTCCAAACTCTTTTTCAAGCTCGTCAAGAAGCTCAAACGGGTCACGCGCTTCACGGTCAAGCTTGTTTATAAAGGTAAAAATCGGGATATGGCGCATAGCGCAAACCTTAAAGAGCTTTCTTGTCTGCGGCTCGATACCCTTTGCAGCATCAATAACCATAACTACGCTGTCTGCAGCAGTAAGAGTTCTGTAGGTATCCTCCGAGAAGTCCTGGTGACCGGGGGTATCAAGGATATTTATGCAGTATCCGTCATACTCAAACTGAAGCACCGATGAGGTTATTGAAATACCGCGCTTTTTCTCGATTTCCATCCAGTCTGAGACGGCATGTTTATCGTTCTGCTTTCCCTTAACTGAGCCTGCCGACTGAATCGCTCTTCCGTATAAAAGCAATTTTTCGGTAAGGGTTGTTTTACCTGCGTCAGGGTGAGAAATAATGGCAAATGTTCTGCGCCTTAAAATTTCTTCTTTGATTGAGGACATAAAAACCTTCCTTCAACTATTGTATTGATTTTCCAACTCAATATACTATCATATACACAAAGATTTTACAAGGCGAACTTTTAATATAAATTAGTTTCGCAGTTTTATCTTGATTTAAAAGCCTTTTTGGGTTAAAATTTGTAAAAACAGTTTGAAAACGAGGCAAAAAAATGGAATTCGAAAAGTCTTATGACCACAATGCACTATATGATTTTTATAGGGAAAACGGTTTAGAGGTCTCCAACGATATTTCTAAGCAGGATAATGCCGTTTTAAGCCTTGTAAACATTGAAGAAAATAATATTTTAGCCGCCGCAACATTATCCAAAAGAAACGGCAATTTTATACTGGATTATGTTGCAGTTTTTGACGCTTTACGTGGCAAAAACTATGGTAAAAAATTGGTTTTTGAAATCTTAAATAATGCCAAGGAAATGGGCGCAAAAGAGGTATTTATAAGCGCTAAAAATCATGGTTTTTTTAAGGCCCTGGGATTTAAAGACGGAACCCCAAAAAACCTTGATTTAAACGCGGATTGCTTAGACTGTGAGCAATATATGAACGGGTGCAGACCTGTTGTTATGAAGATAGATATTTAAGGTGTTGGTTATGACTAGAGAGCAATTTATAAAATTTAAAGCAGACCTTCTTTGCTTTGGCGCGGCATTATCGGATAAGGCGAGAGAAATACTTATTCTGGAGCACCCTCATTTCTTTGATAAGGGTTTTATTGATGCCGTTAACATGAATGTTCTGGGTTCTAATATATGCGTTAGTATAGCCGAGGCTTTTTCAGAAAATTCCAAGTATGTTTTAGACTTTTCAGACGGCGCTTATTTTATAGAAGCGTTCGGTGAAAAAGCGCCGGTCAGATTCTTTCCTCGGCTGCCAAAAACTAACACAATAATTGATGAAATTGCCGTTCTTCATGCAGACGGATGTATTAACATCTGGCCGAGCACAAATTGCTGCTATGATAAGCCTGATATTAAGTGTAAATTCTGCTCGCTGTTGCCTAAAACCAAGGCACCGATACCTGTAGAAGTTTTATGCGACGGGCTTAAAAAACTAATGGCACAGGTGCCCGATTATACCCTTAATTTCAGCGGCGCAACCTATAAAAGTCCTGACATTATGGTTGATTATTGGTGTTCTCTTGCAAAAGGAATAAGGGAGTTTTCAAATTGCCCTATAGCAGTCGAATTTGCTCCGCCAAGCGACCTTTCTTTGCTTGAAAAATTAAAAGAATCGGGCGTAACTGTTGCTATTATGAATATAGAAATCGTAGCCGAGGAGCTTCGCAAAAAAATCTGTCCGGGCAAATCGGCAATAACTCTTGAGCATTACCATAAAGCGCTTAAAAAGGCGGTGGAGGTTTTTGGAAGAGGTCAGGTTTCGAGCGTTATGATAGGCGGTATTCAGCCGTTTGAGGATATCAAGAAGGAATGCGAATATTTAACCTCAATCGGTGTTTTCCCAACTATTATGCCCTTTAGACCCTTAGATGATTGCACTTTCTTTGATGTCACCTCCTGCAATCCCGATGTGCTTATTGAGATTTCGGAATATTTAGGAGCCTTGCTTAGAAAAGAGCACCTTGCACCCGAATGCCAGGAGGGGTGCACCAAGTGCGGCGGTTGTTCTATTGAAAATGACTGCTATTTGGAAGGGAAAACTGAAATTAGGTATATTGTATGAAATATTGAGGGCATTTTCGTTGTTTTTCACAATGAGAATTGTCCTATAAAAAGTTGAACTTTTTTAAAATTTGTGCTATAATCCATTTTAGACTCAATACTATGGGAGGATATTATGAAAAAGTTTGTAAGAATCGCTTGCTTAGTGCTTGTTGTTCTCATGTCTCTTTCTGTTTTTGCAGCTTGCAAGGGCAATGGAGATAAGGACAGTTCTGGCCAGAGCGGAGTAACAGATGCCAATTTCTCAACTGCTGATGTTCAGTTCGCAGCTGCAGAAGGCGGAAATGTTTATCGTATAATTCGTCAGGAGGGCGCTGAAAAGATTATGCTTTCTGCCGCTTCTGCAATTTCCAAGAGCATTAAGGCGATTGTAGGAAAGAGCCCGAAAAACACTGACGATACAACTGCTGCTGATGCAAATATTCCTGAGATTCTTCTTGGTGAAACCAACCGTGAAGAAACCAAAGCTGCTAAAAATTACCTTATAGAGCAGGCAGGCCGCATTGGTGACTATATCATTGCAACAATAAATAACAAAATCGTTGTTTATGGTATGACCGATGAAGCAACTGCTGAGGCTGCTGCTTACTTTGTTGATAACTATGTTAAGGCAGAAGGCGTTAAGGGCGGTATTAAATACCTCTTCGTTAAGGAGGGCAACTTTATTGAGGGCTCTATTAACGGAAACACCAAACTTTGCCGCTATACTATAGTTCGTCCTCATTTCAACTGCGCATACTTAACTCAGATTGAAATTGACAGATTGGTTGCAACTGTTGAAGAAAAGTCCGGATATCGTATCAACAGAGCTGACGACTTTGATGTTAAAGAGAACGAAACCGAAAAAATTCAGACTCCCGTAGCTGAGTATGAAATTATTGTTGGTAATTCAATGCGTGATGGCGTTAAGTCAATTACCGTTGAAGATGAATATGAAATCAGAATTGAAGGCAAGAAGGTTTATCTTAACGGTGGTAGCCCCTATGCAACCGCAATGGCTGTTACCAAGTTTACAGATATGCTTATAGGTAACAATAAAGTTGCTTTAACCGATGCTAACACTGCTACTCTTTCTTGGAAAGCAACTGAGGCTGCCTTCAGCAACGAAACCTATTATAAGCCTACTTGGTATGATGAGTTCAACGGAACAGAAGTTGATACAACCAAGTGGACTATTGACTATGAAAACGTTACTGGTTACGGCCGTGTGGCTGTTGACGGTAAGTTGTGCAAACGTAATCGTTTAGATCCTCCTAACTCCGGTGTTAAAGATGGAACCCTTTATATGACCGCTGAGCAGGATGATGAAGCATACTATGGTGGTATGTTCTATACTAACGGAACCATGCGTTATACATATGGCTTACTCGAAGTAAGTAACATTCATCCGAAGGGTAATGGCTTCTGGGTTGCAACCTGGACTATGTCTGATAAAGGTCCTAATAACCTTGCTTCAGTTGAGGTTGACGTTGACGAGTGTTATGGCCCAGGAACTTGGGTTTACGGTAACACCTTTGCATGGCCCACATCTTACGGTAAGTCATTAGGATATAATACCCTCCACGTTAACAACCGTTTCTACTCACAGGATGGCCGTGGCTTGTGGATGGATTTCCATACCTTTGGTTATGAGTGGGATGAAGCAACCATTCGCTTCACCGTTGACGGTGTTGTTTATGCTGAGCAGGATATGCAGACCGATGAGCGTGATATTGACGCATTCTGCATGCCGCAGCTTATCCGTATTTCTCTTTCAACTGCTTCTTCTGAGCACGGTATGCCGACTCAGGACCCTGAAGAATGGGCAAATACTGCATCTTACATTGTAGATTACTGCTATGTATATCAGAAAGAGGGCCAGCTCCTCTTCATCAACCCCGATCCTACATTGAACAGAGCATAATCTTAACAGCTAATATAACAACCCCGCCGAGTTTTCGGCGGGGTTGTTTTTTTAAAATAAAAAAGACTTAGCAACTTTGGTGCTAAGTCTTTTCTTTAGAATAAATTGCTTAAGCCTTTTGGGAGATGCTTTGCCTTTGGTTCAATTCTATCGTCAATCGCAACATAATCAAGCGGATAAACTGCGCTCTTGTAAGCAGGTCTTATGATTCTGCCGCTTGTTGTTATTTCCTCCATTCTATGAGCGCACCAACCACTTATTCTTGCTATTGCAAAGAGGGCGGTGTAAAGTTCTTCGGGAATCTCAAGCATTGAATAAATGAAGCCTGCATAGAAGTCAACATTAGGGCAAACAACCTTTTTCTCGCCCTTAACCTCATAGAAAACTTCCGGAGCCAGCTTTGCAACTCTGTCCATAAGCTGAAGCTCATCGTATTTGCCTTTTTGTTTTGCAAACTCTTCTGCGTTTTCTCTTAAAAGCTTTGCTCTCGGGTCAGATAAGGTGTAAATCGCATGACCAATACCGTAGATAAGTCCTGAGCGGTCACCCGCTTGCTTGTTGATGATTCTTCTCAGGTAATCCTTTATTTGTTCATTATTTGTCCAATCCTTAACATTGGCCTTGATGTAGTTCATCATTTCTACAACCTTTATATTTGCGCCACCATGTTTTGGACCTTTTAAAGAACTTACAGCACCAGCAATGGCAGAATAAATATCAGTTCCTGAAGAGGTTAGAACACGGGTGGTAAATGTTGAGTTGTTACCGCCGCCGTGCTCAGCGTGAAGCGTAAGCATTATATCGAGAAGATGCGCTTCCTCCGGAGTATAGTTACTGTCAGGCCTTATAATATGAAGAATATTCTCTGCAGTTGAAAGTTCAGCCTTGGGGAAATGAATATAAAGGCTTTCCTTATCATAGAAATGCTTTTTAGCCTGATAAGCATAAGCAACAATGATAGGGAAGCGAGCGAGCAATTCAAGGCTCTGGCGGAGGTTGGTTTCCATTGTATGAACCTCTGCGGAATCATCGTAAGAATAAAGCGCAAGAACTGCACGCGCCAAGTTATTCATAACATTACTGCTCGGAACGCGAAGGATCATATCCTCGGCAAAATAATCAGGCAATTGACGCATTGAACCAAGAATTGTGTTGAACTCGGCAAGCTCTGATTTTGTGGGCAACTTACCCATCATTAAAAGGTAAGCGGTTTCCTCAAAACCAAAACGGTTTTCCTTTTTGCAATTATTAACAAGGTCGTTTACAGAATATCCTCTATAGGTAAGCTCACCCTCAATGGGCATTCTTTCGCCTTCGTTGAGCAAGTAGCCATGAACATTACAAATCTGAGTAACACCGGCAAGAACACCGGTTCCATCTGCATTACGGAGGCCGCGCTTAATATTATAGTTGTCAAAGAGCTGAGGGTCGATTTTATTATGTTCTTTATAATCGGCACAAAGCTCTTGGAAGTATTGTTGGGGTATTTTAACTTGGTCTTCCATAATGAATCCTTTCTTTAAAGTGAAAAATATCAGTGTGATAGATTCTGATTTCTATCACACTGTGTGTTTTATGATTTTATGAAAAAATCGCCTATTTGTCAATAAATAAAGTAAATAATCTTATTTTCTTTTGAAAATTATTTTAAATATTATGGACCAACCGCATATCTTGAAGATTTCGCTTAATAAAATTAAGTTAGTTTTTAAGACTATGCATAGGCGCAGGGATTCTTCCACCGCGGGAAATAAACTTTAAGGGAGAATAGCTGTTTACCGGCATAACGGGGCCTGAGCCCAAAAGACCGCCAAAAGATAGTTCTTCACCAACGGTTTTGCCGATAGCTGGAATTACTCTGACAGCAGTGGTTTTGCAGTTAACCATACCGATAGCGGCTTCATCGGCAATAATGGCCGAAATAACCTCATCGGGAGTATCTCCGGGAATATTTATCATATCAAGGCCAACCGAGCAAACGGCAGTCATAGCCTCAAGCTTTTCAAGGGTTAAAGCACCGCTTCTTGCGGCAGCTATCATGCCGGCATCTTCAGTAACGGGGATAAATGCGCCCGATAATCCGCCAACGTGGCTGGATGCCATAACGCCGCCTTTTTTAACGGCGTCGTTAAGCATTGCAAGGCAAGCAGTTGTTCCGCAGGCGCCGCATTGCTCAAGACCGATTTCCTCTAAAATATGAGCAACAGAGTCTCCAACCGCGGGGGTAGGGGCTAAGGATAGGTCAACAATTCCAAACGGAACGCCTAAGCGCTCAGATGCCTTTAAAGCAACCAACTGGCCCATACGGGTTATTTTGAATGCGGTGCGCTTAATTAAATCGGCAACACCGGAAAGGTCAAGGCCCTCTGAGGCGGCAAGAGCAGCTCTAACGACACCGGGCCCTGAAACACCGACATTGATTTCACAATCGGGCTCGCCGACACCATGAAAAGCGCCTGCCATAAAGGGATTATCCTCAGGTGCGTTGCAGAAAACAACCAGCTTTGCTGCGCCAATACATTGCCTGTCCGCAGTCAGTTCGGCACTTTTCTTAACAACATGGCCCATAAGGGCAATGGCGTCCATATTAAGACCTGCTTTGGTTGAACCGATATTTACTGATGAGCAAATATGGTCGGTTATACTGAGCGCCTCAGGAATGCTTTCAATCAGCTCTCTGTCGCCACTTGAGAAGCCTTTCTGAACAAGCGCCGAGTATCCGCCGATAAAGTTAACACCAACAGCTCTTGCTGCTTTTTCTAAGGTTATTGCAAATTTAACAACATCTTTTGAACGGCAAGCGGCGGCGATTATAGCAATCGGGGTTACCGAAATACGCTTATTTATAATAGGAATACCGAGTTCCTTTTCAATATCCTCGCAAACGGGAACAAGGTTTTTAGCAAGACGGGTTATCTTTTCATAAACCTTCTCGCAGGCAACATCAATATCACTATCAATACAGTCAAGCAATGAAATACCCATGGTAACGGTTCTGATATCAAGGTTTTCATTGCGTATCATTTCTATTGTTTCAAGAATATCTCTTGTTTCAAGCATTTAAAAAACTCCTTAGATTGTTCTAAGCTTATATGCGGTGCATCGAGTTGAAAATATCCTCATGCATAACGCTTATAGACATATTTATACCTTCACCAAGGGCTACCATATAATCTCTAAACTCTCCGAATTTAACATTCAAATTATCAACATCACCAATCATTATCATACAGAACATTTCCTGCATAATAGACTGACTAACATCAAGAATGTTAACATTGAATTTTGCGCATTCGGTTGAAACCTTTGCAAGAATGCCAACGGCATCCTTTCCAACAACGGTAATAACAGCCTTCATCAAAAAGCACTTCCTTTATAAAGTTCGTTTGCTTACAATATATAATATAATTGGAATTATAGCATAGAAAAAGTGATTTGTAAAGCGGCAAAAGAGCCGAAAATGAGAGGATAAGAAGCTTTTGAATTATGGCTTTTGCTGTTGTTGACTTTTATAAGCTTTAAAACTATAATTAGGTTGTAATAACAATATATGAGGTCTTAAAATGAACAAAAAAGATAACAGAAATGAAACTCAAAATTCAACTATATTTTCTGACCCTAAAGCTCAAAGAAAAACTGATAAAAAGAGCAAAAAGGTGCTTAAAAAAGTTGGCATAATCGTCCTGGTTTTAGTGCTTGTTCTGGCGGTTATTCCGTATATGGCGGTTAAGATAATAACCACCATAAAAGCGGACCAGAAGCGCGCCGAGATACCGACTCTTTATGAGGCTATAGAACAAACAAAGGCCGATGCTGAAGCTAAAAATCTTTTTGATTTAAAAACCGATGCTGAAGTTGATAATATTGCAGTCACTAAAATTTTAGAAGAGCTTGCGTTAGTTGAAAATGTGGGCGAATGTGAAATATTATGTTCGAGCAGTAAAGTAACCTTAAAGTTCAAATTTGCTCCGCACAAGAGCAGAGCGGACTGGTTTGAAAACACTATGGTTAAATACTCGTGTGCTGTTTTAACGTTGGCATCAAAGGTTGATGAGGTGGCTTGGGAGTATCCGTCAATTGATAAAATCCATATCTTTAAAAGAAGTGAGGTTAAAGATTTTTTAGGCTACCCTGCAACCGAATTTGCAAGCTCGCCTGAAGCTGTTCAGGTGCTTTTAAACCGTCTTGGGCTCAATGAGTATTAAGATATGGACTTTTTTTGATAAATGATGGCTGATAAAATTTGGGTAAAAGAGAGTAAATTGTTAATTTTATGTCAGACTTTGTCAAATAAAAAGCGTGCTTTTGATAAAGATTTAACTATGTTCCTGCTTTGCGGATTCCTAATCGGCAAGGCAGGATTTTTTTGATAAACTTTGGCAAAACTATTAGCAAAATCTGTTGTATTTTTATCTATAATATGATAACATAATATAGTAATTGTGGTAGTATTTCTTATTCCATTATAGGAGGAAAAAGATGCAATATAGTGAGCCTATTTTAAAGGCGGTTAAAAAAATTGGCGGAGGAGTAATGCTTCCGCATAAGAAAAGAACCGCAGAAAATCCTTCAGTTCCCTTGCCACCGCCCGAAAAGGTTGTAATTCCGATGCTTCAGCATATCGGCGCGCCCTGTCAGCCGTTGGTTAAAAAGGGTGATACCGTTTATGTCGGAACGAAAATCGGTGATAGCGAGCAGTTTGTTAGCGCTCCGATTCATGCCAGTGTTTCGGGAACTGTTTCGGCAATCGGCAGCATAATGCTTCCTTCGGGCAAGGAATCTCAGACTGTAGAAATAGTTTCTGACGGTCTTATGACTCCTGACCCTGAGCTTAAGCCTTTCCCTGTCAACAGTAAGGAAGACCTTATTGCCGCGGCAAGAGCGTCAGGTCTTGTTGGTCTTGGCGGTGCAGGCTTCCCGTCCAGTGTTAAACTTAACTTTTCTCCCGATAAGCAGCCCGATACTCTTATTATCAACGCTGCTGAGTGTGAGCCGTATCTTACCTGCGATTATCGCGAGTGTATGGAAAATGCTGAAAATATTTTAGAGGGCATTTATCTTATTAAAGAAATTCTTGGTTTTGAGCAGGTTATAATCGCAGTTGAGGATAATAAGCCTAAGGCTATAAAAACTCTTTATGAGATGGCCGCCGATAGCCGCGATGTTGGCAACAAGGTTAAACTTATGACCTTAAAATCAAAGTATCCGCAAGGAGCAGAAAAGGTTATTATCTATTCTGCAACAGGCAGGGAAGTGCCTATAGGCAAGCTTCCTATCGATGTTGGATGCGTTGTTATGAATGTAACCAGCGTTTCTGCTCTTAATACCTTTATCAAAACCGGTATGCCGCTAGTGAATAAAAAGGTGACGGTTGACGGCAACGCTATTAAAGAGCCTAAAAATGTTATTGTTCCTATTGGAACCCCCATTAAAGATTTACTTGAATTCTGTGGCCTTAAAACCCATCCGAGAAAAATTCTTTACGGCGGTCCTATGATGGGAACGGCAGTTCTTAATACCGATATGCCGATATTAAAGCAGAATAACGGAATTTTGGCGTTTGGCCGCAAGGGCTCGTTAAAGCCTGATGAGCATAACTGCATAAGATGCGGCAGATGTGCATCTGTTTGTCCGATGAGGCTTCGTCCGTTCGAGATTGAGCATGCGCAGAATATTGGCGATATTGACAGGCTAAAGGCCCTTAATACAGATTACTGTATGGAATGTGGTTGCTGTTCGTATGCCTGTCCGTCAAAACGAAATGTAACGCAGGCGGTTCGTCTTGCTAAAACAAAATTAAGGGAAGCGAGGTAAGGGTAATGGAAAGATTATCAGTTGTTTCTTCTCCGCATATAAACCATGCGGATTCAACAAGAGGCATTATGGCCGATGTGTTAATCGCCCTTTTACCTGCCTCGGTTGCAGGCTGTATTCTCTTTGGTTGGAGAGTTCTGCTTGTTATTGCGGTTGCAGTTGTTTCGGCAGTTCTTGCTGAGTTTGTTTGCTGTAAGGTTATGAAAAAGCCTGTTTCGATAGGAGACCTTTCGGCAGCGGTAACAGGTCTTTTGATAGCGCTTAATGTTCCGCCTTCATTGCCGCTTTGGATGGTAGCAATAGGCAGTATTGTTGCTATAGTTGTTGTTAAGCAGATGTTTGGCGGCTTGGGTCATAACTTTGCCAACCCCGCCATAACTGCAAGAATTGTTCTTCTTGTTTCGTTCCCCGCCGCAATGAGCACCTGGACTGCTCCTTTAGGCAGTGTCAGCCAGATTGTTTCAGGTGCAACAACCCCCGGCGAAACCATTGACATTATTACAGGGGCAACCCCTTTGTCGCAAACTGCGCTTGCAGGCGATTATTATAGCTATACTCAGTTGTTCTTGGGACAGACTGCAGGCTGTATCGGTGAAACCGCGGCATTGTTTATTATCATCGGCGGTCTTTACCTTTTTGCAAGAAGAGTTATAACCCCCGTTATTCCGATTTCTTATATTGGAACTGTGGCTTTGATGTCCTGGATATTTGGGCAAGACCCGCTTTATATGATTCTTTCTGGCGGCCTTATGCTTGGTGCATTCTTTATGGCTACCGATTATGTTACAAGTCCTACCGGTTGGAAGGGCCAGCTGATTTACGGCATCGGTTGCGGTATCATAACCTTCCTTATCCGTAAGTTCGGCAATCTCCCCGAAGGCGTTTCCTATGCTATTTTGATAATGAACCTCTTTGTGTTCTATATCAATAAGATAACTCTTCCCAAGCCGTTTGGCTGGAAGGAGGCGCGCAAATGAAGGGAAATATGAAAGACATCTTAAAAACAACCATTATTTTAACCCTTATCTGCGTTATTGTTGCAGTAGGACTCGCGCTTACCAACTCGCTGACAAGTGAGAAAATCGCCGCCCAAAATGAAAAAGCGGAAAACGAAGCAATGAGCCGCGTTTTACCCGGCGATATGTATAATGAGAAAACTGCAACTGTCAGTGGAAAAGAGTATTCCTACCGTGAGGTTATTAAAAACGGAGAAACCGCAGGATATATTTTTACAGTTGCGAATAACGGCTACGGCGGTCCCGTGAAGGTTATGACTGGCGTTGATATTGAGGGTAATGTAACCGCTATTGAGGTTATTTCTGCTCCTGATGAAACCCCCGGTCTTGGTCAAAAGGTAACAAATGCATCCTTCTGGGAGCAGTTTAAGGGCAAATCGGGCGAAATATCTGTTTCAAGAACCGAAGCCGGAAAAGATGAGGTTCTTGCTATAACAGGTGCTACCATTTCAACAAAATCGGTTGTAGCATCGGTTAACGAAGCCCTTAAAATATTTGATACTGTAGCAAAAAAGGAGGCGGAGTAAATGGCTAAAGAGAATAAGCTTTCAATTCTCACTAAAGGTCTTATAAAAGAAAACCCCGTTCTCCGTCTTGTGCTCGGAACCTGTCCGACTTTGGCTGTTACAACTGCGGCTATAAACGGTATCGGAATGGGTGTTGCCGCAACTCTGGTTCTTATCGGCTCTAATGTTGCTATTTCACTTTTGAGAAATATTATTCCCGATAAGGTTAGAATCCCTGCATATATAACCATTATCGCAACCTTTGTTACAATAATTCAGATGCTTGTTAAAGCGTTTTTACCCGCTATTGATGCTTCGCTCGGAATTTTCTTGCCGTTAATCGTTGTTAACTGCATTATTCTTGCAAGAGCCGAGATGTTCGCTTCTAAGAATAAGGTTATTCCGTCAATTTTAGATGCTATAGGAATGGGCGCTGGCTTTACTGCGGCGTTAACCTTAATGGGTATTATTCGTGAGTTCTTTGGGGCAGGAAGTATTTTTGGTCTTCCTATAACTCAGGGATTTATTGACCCGATGATAGTATTTATTCTTCCTCCGGGCGGCTTCTTTGTTTTTGGCATTTTGGTTGCGCTTTCAAATAAGCTGGCAGTGAGCCTCGGCAAAAAGCCTGTTAAATCGATGGGTTGCCAAAACTGCGGCGCTTGCGGCGGTTGCGCTGAAGCCTCTAAAACACCGGATGCTGAAATGTTAGCCTCGGCTCCTAATCATCCTGAGGTAGTAACAACTAACGAGGATGTTGCAAAGAGCGTTGGCGAAAATATGCCCGAGGATAAGGCAGTAACTGCTGTTGCAGGCGAAGCGGAATTCCCCATAACTGCTGCAGATGTTAAAAGCAATCCTGAATCGGTAGAAAGCGAGGAAAATAAAGATGAGTAGAATTATTATTATCGTCCTCGCAGGAATTTTAACCGAGAATATGGTGCTTTCAAAATTCCTTGGAATTTGCCCGTTTCTTGGCGTTTCTAAAAAGACAAATACTGCAGTAAGTATGGGTATCGCGGTTACGTTGGTTATGCTTCTTGCAACTGCAGTAACCTATCCGATTTACTCTTATATCTTAGTTCCCAACGGCCTTGATTATTTGCAGACAATTGTCTTCATTCTTATAATTGCGGCCTTGGTTCAGTTGGTTGAAATTGTTCTTAAAAAATATATTCCTCCGCTTTATACCGCGCTTGGAATTTATCTCCCGCTTATAACCACCAACTGTGC
Organism: Acutalibacteraceae bacterium; assembly: GCA_045655925.1. GTDB lineage: Bacteria > Bacillota > Clostridia > Oscillospirales > Acutalibacteraceae > UMGS172. The sequence continues at coordinate 12,714 of JAZOQD010000057.1, forward strand.
AGTTTTAGGTATTACACTTCTTAATTTCACAAATGCAAGAATCACTAATTATGTAGATGCACTTTTTAATGCTTTAGGTGCAGGTCTTGGCTTCCTGCTTGCAATGTTTATATTTGCAGGTGTTCGTTCAAGACTTGAAACAAGCGATATCCCCGAATCTTTAAAGGGTCTTCCCATAACCTTGATTTCGGCGGCAATCGTTTCGCTCTCATTCCTCGGTTTTGCAGGAATAGTAGGATAGGGGGTATAGATATGCATATTATTTTACCCGTTATTATCCTTGGAATTATCGGTATAATCGCAGGATTTGGCCTTGCACTTTGTTCGGTGCTTATGGCGGTTAAAACAGATGAAAGAGTTGAAGCAATAAGAGCCGAGCTTCCCGGTGCTAACTGCGGCGCTTGCGGATATGCAGGCTGTGACCAGTATGCAGAAGCTTTGGTCAACGGCGAGGCAAAACCCGGCGTTTGCGCTCCGGGCGGAAAAGGCGTCAACGATAAAATAGGTGAAATTCTGGGTGTTGAGGTCGAAATGGCAAGACCAGTTGCCGCAACCGTTGTTTGTAACGGAAGCAATGAGCATGTTAAGGAAAAGATGAATTATCAGGGTATCGCAACCTGTAAGGCGGCTAATATGCTTTATGGCGGTCCGCTTGCTTGCAGCTATGGCTGCATCGGCCTTGGCGACTGTGCGAGAGCCTGCGTTTACGGCGCTATCGAGATTAAAAACGGCAGAGCGTATATTGATAGGTCAAAATGCACCGCCTGCACTGCTTGCACAATTGCTTGTCCTAAGGGTATAATAAAAATGTTACCTACCGATGAAGCGGCAGTTGTTGTTTGCTCTAACTGTGATAAGGGCGCCGCAACTAGAAAGGTTTGCGATGTCGGCTGTATTGGCTGTATGAAGTGCGTTAAGGTCTGTCCGCATGATGCAGTTAAGGTTGAAAACAACTTAGCAAGAATCGATCCTGATAAGTGCACCGCCTGCGGCGAGTGCGTAAGAAACTGCCCTGTTAAGTGTATAGATATAATTAAATAAAAAAGTCTTTACAAACAGGGTTCTTTGTGCTATAATGCAAAAGCGTCGGTCTGTCCGATGCAAAAAATACCGTTGTCTGAGTATGAGGAGTAAGCCTTTTTAGGAGTTTCACCAACCTTTTACACGGGAAACGGCGGACAAAATTTTAAGAAAGGGTGAAGTTAAAATGATGCTTAAAGAAGATAAGCAGCAGATTATCGCAGAGTATGCGGTTCACGAAGGTGATACTGGTTCTCCTGAAGTTCAGATTGCTCTTCTTACTCGTCGTATCAACGAGCTTACCGAGCATTTGAAGGCCAATACTCATGACCATCATTCTCGTCGCGGTTTGCTTAAGATGGTAGGTCATAGACGTAATCTTCTCGCATATTTGCAGAAAAAAGATATCGAAAGATATCGTGCAATCGTTGCAAGACTTGGACTTCGTAAGTAAAATAAAACTGCCGACCGGTCAAAAATGCCCGGTCGGCTTGTTTTACTTAATTAAGGTTTATTTTTAATGGAAATTACGGGGTGTGTGCGGTTTTTAGCAGTAGCTCGGGCGCTCCTTTTCACTAAGAAGCATCGGAGCCATTGCTAAACTCTCGCCCCCGTTAAATATAAAAATTTATGGAGGTAAAAAACAATGGCTATGAGTTCAAAACTCGAATTCAACAACTACAAGGTTTATGAAACCACCCTTGCAGGAAGACCCTTAAAGTTTGAAACAGGTATGATGTGTGGTCTTTCTAATGCATCTATCATGGCAACCTATGGCGAAACTGCAGTTCTTTGTAACGTAACTGCTTCCGCTAAACCCAGAGAGGGCGTTGATTTCTTCCCCCTTTCTGTTGAAGTCGGATCGTAGCCATGTCGTTCTGTGAGCCAAGGAGTTGAGGATTTAATTTGTCTTCCTAAGACCGCTTGGCCTCCGACTTTATCATGGCAACCTATGGCGAAACTGCAGTTCTTTGTAACGTAACTGCTTCCGCTAAACCCAGAGAGGGCGTTGATTTCTTCCCCCTTTCTGTT